>JAUZEU010000713.1 GCA_030838885.1 Bryobacterales bacterium
AGCCGGACGGAACATATGAGACGGTTCGGCCAGGGACGATGGACAGCCAGGCCTGGTTTGTCTCGCACCGGAGTTTGCAGGCAATTGACGATTGACATGTCCCCGGGAGGAAGCGGCCGGGGGTTCAGCCATTTCAGCAATTAACCGATGTCTACCTGGGTCCGGTGGCGGACGTCTACGCCCTTGACCATGAAGATAACGTCTTCGGCCACATTGGTCGCGTGGTCAGCTATCCGTTCGAGCCGACGGGCTATCAGGATGTAGTCGACCGCGCGCTCCACCGTCGAGGGGTCCCGCTTCATCAGTTCGATCATTTGCCGGGTGATTAGGTTGCGGAGTTTATCCACCGCGTCATCCGAAGTAAGGACCGTGCGGGCGAGTTGCGGGTCACGCTTAACGAAGGCGTCCAGACTGGTAAGCACCATTGATTCGACAAGATTCGCCATCTCGGTGAAGCTAACATTCATGGGCAGTTCCGGTTGCCGCAGCGCAGCGAGAGAACGCTCCACAATGCCGACGGCCATGTCGCCCATGCGCTCGAGATCGGTGTTGATCTTGATCGCCACCACCACGAAGCGCATATCCCCTGCGACGGGCGATTCGCGCGCGATCAGAGTGGTTGCAAGGTCGTCGATTTGAATTTCGAGTTGGTTGATGCGTGCTTCGTCGCGAACTACCTGATGGGCGTAGTCTTCATTCTTTTCGACGAGCGACAGGACACTGCGATGGATCGACTGTGCCACCAGGGAGCCCATCTCCTGCAAGGCTTCGCTCAGGGTGTTCAGTTCTTCGTCAAATCGGCGCACGGGTCCTCTTCCTGAATGCCAGGCTCTTCTGTTTGTGAAACCGGGAAAGCTCTAACCGAACCGGCCCGTGATGTAGTCTTCGGTTTCTTTCTTTGAGGGATTCTTGAAGATGATGTCGGTCTTGGCGTGTTCGATTAAGCGCCCCAGCAGGAAGAACCCGGTCGTATCGGCAACACGCGCGGCCTGCTGCATGTTGTGCGTCACGATCACGATAGTACACTGCGATTTCAAACCGACCAGCAAGTCTTCAATCTTGGCAGTCGCGATCGGGTCGAGCGCCGAACAGGGCTCGTCAAGCAGAAGCATTTCCGGATCTACTGCAAGGGCGCGGGCAATGCAAAGCCGCTGCTGCTGCCCGCCGGAAAGGGCGTAGGCAGATTCATGAAGCTTGTCTTTTGCCTCGTCCCAAAGGGCTGCGCGGCGCAGGCTCTTCTCCACGATTTCGGCGGCATTCTTGCCTTTCAGCATGCCATTGATTTTTGGCCCGTAGATGATGTTGTCGTAAATCGATTTCGGGAAAGGATTGGGCCTCTGGAACACCATCCCAATACGCCGACGAATTTCGGTCACGTCCTTGTCAAGGATGTTTTCGCCGTCGAGCGTGATGGAGCCTTCCAGTCGCGTATCGCGAAGCGTTTCATTGATGCGATTCAGCGTGCGGAGGAAGGTGGATTTGCCGCAGCCGGAAGGTCCGATCAGAGCCGTTACCTTGTTCGATGCGAATTCGAGACTGATGTCGTGAAGTGCCTGAAATTTGCCGTAATAAAAATTGACATGTTCCGTTTTCATTTTCGCGGTGAGGGGCTGGAGAACAGCGGTTGTAGCGCCCGCAGAATGTGGAATGGCGGTGGGAAACATGTCGTTAATCGACAAACCATGCGAAGGCGCATCCTGGTGACGCGCCTTTTCGGGCAACATATAGGGCGAGGTACTCATTTTGTCTTTCCTTCACCTGGGGAGCGAAGCTCCTCTGGAAACAATCATTCGGGCTGAGATATTGGCTACAAGCACCAACCCCAGGAGCACGAGCCCGGCGGCCCAGGCTTGGCGATGCCAGTCTTCATAGGGAGCGGTCGCGTGGGTAAAAATCATGACCGGCAGGGAGGCTGTCGGCTGATTCAGACCGGCGCTCCAGAACTGGTTGCCAAGAGCGGTGAAAAGCAGCGGCGCGGTTTCACCTGAAATACGGGCGACCCCCAGGATCATAGATGTCATGATTCCCTTTCTCGCTGCAGGAACGACGACAGTTGCTATGGTGACCCACATGGGAGCACCCAATGCTAGTGCACCCTCGCGCATGGTGCGGGGAACTTCGAGGAGAAACTGTTCGGTGCCACGCGCCGTAATGGGGATCAGCATCAGGCTAAGAGCGAAACCGCCTGCGAGGGCGGAAAACTGGTGCATCGGCCTGACTACGACCGTCCAGGCGAAAATCCCGATCACGATCGAAGGAACGCCGTTGAGCAAGTCCGCCGTGTAGCGGATCAGAAATCCTAGTCTCTTCGGGCTGAACTCCGCGAGGTAGACGCCCGCGAGAAAACCTACAGGAAGGCCGAGCAGGGAGGCGAAAAGGACAATCTCCGCGCTGCCCAGAATGGCATTCGCCATGCCGCCACCCTCCTGCCCAGGGGACAGCGGCAGTTTGGTAAAGAAGTCGAGATTGAGGGATTTACCCCCGTTATAAACAAGGTACGAGAGAATAAGGAAGAGCGTGGAGACAGTCAGAACTGCGCAGACGCCTGTCAACGTCAGCATGACGTTATTCACGGCGTTGCGGCGGCGATTTCGGCTTGTCATTACCTGTGCCATCAGGCCTTGGCGGAGCCTTTCTTTGTGGTTAGCACGATCATCAGCTGCGCCACACCGTTAATAAGCATAGTGAGGGCGAACAGGACCAGTCCAAGCTCCACCAGCGCCGAGGAGTACATCTTGCCGGACGCCTCAGTAAACTCATTCGCTATCACAGCAGCAATTGTGTAGCCAGGGGCCAGAAGTGAGGCGTGAATAGCGGGGTCATTGCCGATGACCATGGTGACAGCCATGGTTTCGCCAAGAGCGCGGGCCAATCCAAGGAACACCGACCCCAGAATCCCCAGCTTTGCGAACGGCAAAACAATCTGCCATGTGGATTCCCACTTGGTGGCACCCAGAGCCAGAGCGGCCTCGCGTTGTTCCCGCGGCACCGCCATCAGAGCCTCGCGAGAGACCGAGATGATGAAAGGGAAGGTCATAACGGCGAGGATCATGCCCGCAGTCAGATATCCGACACCGAAAGCAGGACCGCTGAAGAGCGGGGTCGAGCCAAAGGCGTTCTGCAGCGCCGGCTCTATGTAATCCCGCATGAGAGGGACAAGGCTGAAAATCGCAATCAGCCCAAAGATGACGCTGGGTACAGCGGCCAGCAACTCGACCAGAAACGTGAGCGTGTTGGACAGCCTGGGCGAAGCAAGTTCCGAAAGATAAATGGCCGCTCCTACTCCGAGGGGGACTGAAATGAGCAGTGCGAGAAACGAAGTCAGCAGTGTGCCGTAAATAAAAGGCAACGCCCCGTATTCATCCGTAACCGGATTCCAGAGACTGGATGTGAGGAACCGGAAACCGAATTTCTCCTTCGCGGGCGAACTGCCAATCCAGAGTTGCCAGACCAGCGCGAACGTAACAACAATGATGAGGGCAGCGAAAAAGAACGTGAATGCTTTGGCCAGCTCATCCCCGCTGATGAGGGGTTTTCGGAGAGTCCTAGTAGGCCGCACGACCGCGGCGGGAGTAGCCATAGCGTTCAACTTCGCGCGTAGATCTTATTTGATAAGCGCAATTTGTTTTTCGACCTGTGCCGCGACAGGCTTTGGAAGAGGCGCGTAGCTGAGGCCCGGAGCATCTTTCTGCCCGTCTTTCAGCATCCATGCCAGGAAGTCTGTGATCGCCTTTCTCTTGCCGGCGTCAGGAATCCGACTCGGAATCAGCAGCCATGTGTAGGTGGAAATCGGATAAGATGTGGGGCCAGGAGCGTTGACGATGGAGCCGCGGAAATCCTTATCCAGGCCCTTCGAAGCCGCGGCAGCAGCCGTTACACTTTCCAGACTCGGGGTGACTACCTTGCCATCTGCATTTTTCAGACTGGCAAAGGTCATCTTGTTTTGAGCGGCATAGAGCAGTTCGACATAGCCAATCGAATAGGGTGACTGCTTCACCATGCCGGCCACTCCATCATTCCCCTTTTGCCCCAGGCCGGTCGGCCAGCTCACCATGCTGTTCGCGCCGACTTTGGATTTCCACTCGGGGCTCACTTGCGAAAGGTAGTCGGTGAAGACGAACGAAGTACCGCTCCCATCCGAGCGGCGTACGACGAGGATGGGCTTGTCCGGCAAGCTGGCGGAAGGATTCTCCGCTTTGATCTTCGGATCAGACCACTTGTTGATCTGGCCGAGGTAAATGCCGGCGATGGAAGCGGGCGAAAGCTGCAAAGTGCCCTTGAGGCCGGGGACGTTGTACACGATCACGACCGCGCCCAGAACGGTGGGGAAGTGGAGCGGTTTCACTTTCACCGCCGCAAGTTCCTGATCGGACATCGGTTTATCGGATGCGCCGAAATCGATAGTGCCATCGGTCAATTGCTTGATTCCGCCACCGGAACCAATCGCCTGATAGTTAATCGAAACGGAGGGATGGGCGGCCCTGTATTCGCCGAACCATTTCTGATAAAGGGGTGCAGGGAAGGTGGCGCCCGCCGCGTTAATGGATTGCGCGGAAACCGGAGCGGCGAGGAGGAAGGACAGCAGTACAGGGCTGGCTAAGAATTTCATTTTCATGTTTTACCCTCTTCTGATGGCGTAAAGAGGGGCTGATACTTCGAGTGTGCCACCCCAATGTTTCAGTTATGTTACAAACTGTTTAGAAGTTCGGGATAGATCCCGGAAGCGTATACCGAAGGTTGAAATAGATGGTGTTGTCGTGTGCTGCCTTCGGGGCGCCAGTCGCGACTGACCAGGGGTCCCGCTGCAGCCACTCGTACTGGCCCATGACATTAATCGCGCCGTAACGGGGATCCCTCCACATGGTCTGGTTAAAGCCGAAGGTCACTTCGTTGATAGCGCGGTTCTGGGTGTTCGATGAGCCGCTAAACCCATACCCTACAAGGCTTTTTCCATCCGCATCGAGAGCCGTGTTGCGGCCGATATAGATGCCGCCGTAGTAGGCGTACAGCAGAGTGTTTTTGATGGTCCATTCGAGGCCGTCCACGGTGCCGCCGGAATGAATCGGGCTGAGGCTGCCATCAGCCCGGATAATCACGTCCGGCGCCTGGCCGAAGAGATATCGGCCGCCACCATCGCTCCAAAAGTTATTGGTGACAACGCGGAAGTCTTTCAGCAATTCCACATTCGCGTTCAAAGAGATCCCGGCGCCAGGCTTCGTAACGTGCTGGTATGTGGCGGGGTTGTAGGTCCTGAAGGTTCGCTCGATGCCGGCGATTTCGGCGTGCAACTTCGAACTCGGGTCGAAGGCGACCTTCACAATAATGTCCGGCGCCAGATTTGGAGTGCTCAGAGCGCCCGTTGAGGTATCGTCGAGTTGGGTGCCGAGAAAACTCGCGAGGGCCGCCGGAGGCGTAATTTTCGGTGCACCGGCCTGGCCGCCCGCATACTGATTCGGATTTTCCAGCGAAACGCCCAGCGTCACTGTCTGATTCGGGTGATAGAGAACGCGCACGCCCGGCTGGCGTGTCCACGTAAGACCAGCCATGTAGTTCACGTCAATCACGTGAGAGTAGAACAGGTCGCCCGGTAGTGCGGAAATGCCTTTCCGGTTGGGCGTCAGCATGCTCCAGCTCTGTCCGCCCAGGAATTCCCAGCTGCCTTTACGGGCGTTCACCCAGAAGAGTCGGAGCCGGGGCACGAAGGCCCCGTTGGTGACGCCCAAGCCGTTGGAAGCGCTGGTCCCGAGAAAGTCGAATTCGTTATAGCCGATGAAATGGGTGCCTTTCCACTCTCCGTCCGCACGGAAGCCGATTCGCGAGTTTTGAGGGGAAAAGCGGAACTCCGACAGATTGCCCGGAACGCCATTGATATAAGGTACGCCGCCGAAGTTACTGCCGATACCGGAACCCGCGTTCTTGTCGCGCCAAACGGCGGTAAGATCCATGAAGCCGATTGGTGCGATGCAGGTGTTACCCAGACGCAGGTAGGGCGGGACAGGATTACTCTCGAGCGAGCGCTCGCAGGGGTTCCGCGGCGCGGTGGGGTTAGCCGATGACGCGGGGCCAGGTTGCGCCTTTTGCGCGGGCAACGCCAGTGCCCCTGTAGCAGTTGGCGTAACCGGAATGACGGGACTCGCGCTGGCGACATCACTAGGGTTAAAGCGGAGCGTGGAGGCGCTTGCCGATCCGATCGCCCTCTCAAGCAGTCTCTGTTGCTGTTCCATCATGCGTTGCAGCGTATCCAGCTGTTTCTGCTGGGCCGCCACGGTTGCCTGCAGGCGGGCGATCTCGTCGTTGGGTTCGGCCCCGCCCAAGAGGGTCAACCCGGCGAAAAACACGGCCACGAGCCGACGCGAGCCTTTGCCGAACGTCTGACTGAACTTCATTCCAAATCTCCAGGTTGATATGATTTGACCCCCGGATAATCAGGAGTCGTAGGCGCGAATCGGAAATGTGCTCACCACAATCGCGGCACATACCCACAGTGTAGGTTCCCGGTCCACACCAAATATAACAATTGCGTTACCCTTCGATGACAGGCCGTCAGCGAATGTTAGGCCTGTTCCAAATGATGATGCCGGACGTCAACGCCTTTGATCAGAAAGAGCACATCTTCTGCAATGTTCGTGGCGTGGTCGGCCACACGCTCCAGATTATGAGCGATAAAGATCAGATCGAAAGCCGGCCCCGGAGGAGCAACGCCCTGCTGCATAAGGTCCAGCAGTTCCAGGTAAATCGAATCTTTCAACTCATCCACCTCGTCATCGGCCAGAAGAACGCTCTCCGCAAGCGCGGCATCCCGCCGGACGAAAGCGTCCAGACTTTTCCGCACCATCAGCTCAACAGTTTTCGACATGTGGGGAATGTCCACGAGAGGCCGGAAGGGCGGACGGCTGAGCAGAGAGATGGAGCGCTGAGCCAGATTAATCGCGAGATCCCCCATACGCTCAAGGTCGCTGTTGATTTTGATCGCCGCGGTGAGAAAGCGAAGGTCTTTGGCGACCGGTTGGTAGAGGGCCAGGAGGCGGGTGGCCATTTCGTCATTCTCGATATCCAGTTGATTGATGCGGGCTTCTGCCACCCAAATGCCCTGCATCAGACTCTCATCCCTTTCGACCAGAGAACGGATGCTGTTGTGAACAGAGGTTTCCACAAGACCTCCCATTTCGAGAATCTTGTTCTGGAGGTCGCCGAGTTCTGAAACGAAAGGCCGTATCATTCCGTAAACCGAGTACTTCAAAAATAGCAGCTACCGATGGGCGCGGGAATGACCACTACCAAAACGACGGCCTGCCCCCTGTGATGGAGGCAGGCCGATGTGGGGCGCCGGATGTGACCTGAGATCAGAAGCTCAGGCGAAGTGAGAGTTGAATCTGCCGTCCGGTACCGATGCCGATCTGGTTCGAGACGGTGGAAGTTGCAACACCGAAATTGCCGCCCGCATTCGCCAAGGAGAAGGGGGTGCCGGGCTGGAGACCGCTGGAGGGCACGATGCCACCCGCGTAGGTGCCGCCGTTAACTATGCCTTGCGCGAGCCGGAGGTTGGCCGGATTCGCAAAGTTTGCTTTGTTAAACAGGTTGTAGATCTCAGAGCGGAACTCCAGGTTCGCCCTTTCCGTGATGGGGAACTTTTTGCTTAACGTGAAGTCGAACTGGGCAAGGCGTGGTCCGGCCAGTGAATTCCGGCTGGAGTTTCCGAAGGTGCCGGGCGCCGGGATGGAGAACGCAGCCGGATTGACCAGGCTCCGGTCATTGTTGAGAAACGGGTTCACACCCGCAACTACGTTGGGGCGCCGGATATTGCGTGAATTGCCGCCACCTAAGGTGTTCACCACGGGAGTCGTGTAGATGGTGCCATCAGTGCCGAGCACCGGGGTTGCATACTCCTTACCGTCGCGTTTGTCAACATAGGTTATGTCCGGGCGGGTGATGAGAACGTCCATGGGCACGCCGGTGCGGGCGTTGACGATGCCGCCAATCTGCCAGCCACCGAGGGCGTAATCGGCCGGACGGGACATGGCATTTGCGAACTTTTTGCCTTTGCCGAACGGGAGTTCATAGAGAGTAGTCAGATTCAGACTTTGGCGAATATCGAAGTTATTGTTTCCGTTGTCGGCGTGAAAATCGAAGGGGTTTCCAGCGGTGTTGGCCTCATTGGAACCACCGGTGTTACCGATGTCATGAGCCCATGTGTACTGCGCTGCCAACGACAACCCGCTGTTCAGGCGCCGGTTCAGAGTGGTCTGCAGCGCGTTGTAGTGCGAGGTTCCCCCGCTGGTCTTGTAGTCGATTTCGGCAAAGCGCGCGCCGAACTCCCGCACCGCTGTACCGACACCGGTCATCTGATTCATGGTGACGCCCGTGATCTTGTTGGTGATGCTGCGGAGGAAGAGATTGCGGCCCTGGCTGCCGACATAAGCGACGGTGAGAACTGCTCCGCCCATGAGTTCCTGCTGAACGGAGGCCGTGTAGGAAAGAATTTTTTCCGGGATTGTGTAGCCCGGCGCGAACGCGCGTGGCTGGTAGCCGAGCGTGGGGCTGTTGATGTTGTAGTTGGCGTACACCGCGGGGATGTCGAGCGGGTACTTGTTCAGAGGGCCTGAAGTGATGGTGGTCCCGATGCGGTCGTTTGCTTCGGGCTGCAACTGGTCTTCAGTCTGGCCGGGGCCGTAGTAATAGCCTGCGCCGATGCGCAGCACGGTCTTATTGTGAAGCGCCTGAGGAGACCAGGCGAATGCAAGGCGCGGCCCGAAATTCAGCTTCGAACTGGTATACCAGTCACGAGTATCTTTGGGAACAATATCGCCCTTCAGAATGTCGAACACAACGGCTTTGTTCCGGTCTTCATGCAAGGGCGAATAGTACTCATAGCGAAGCCCGTATGACATGGTCAGAGTGGGCGTCATCTTCCATTCGTCCTGCGCGTAGAGCACATTATAAGACTGTTTCAGGAAGGCATTGCCGGAGAGACCAGTGAACGGGCTAAGGTCGCTCAGCGTTCCGTTAAAGCCGACTGAACTTGGTGAGTTACTCAGGAACGCGGCGACGTTCGCGAACGAGTAGGTGGTGCCACCCTGCTGATCGTTGTAGAGACGAACGGGCCGGACTTCGAAGCCGAACTTCATGTTGTGCGCACCGTGGATAACAGAGAGGTTGTCGATGAACGACATTGTGTAGTTCGTATAGGGCGCACCGCGGCCGTTGAAGTTGCTGGAGAGGCGAATCAGTCCCGTGGGAACCGCGATGCCCGCGTTGCCGCTTTGCCCTGCGATACCGGCAAGAGCTACGCTGCCGCTGAGGTTCAGGGTGACACCGGTCAAATCGGCATTCGGGCTGGGGCCGGGGCGGCCGGAGACTCGTTCCTTCACGTCGTTGAATCCGAACTTCGCTTCGTTCAGGATGGAAGAGCTGAGAATCTGCGTCGAACTGAGCACGGCGTTCTGAGGCACAACCGTCTGGTTGTACTGGCTGAGGGTGGAATTCTGGGTCTGCGACGAAACACCCTGATCGCGGAAGTAGCGGGTGTAGAAACGATACTTTTCGCTGTGGTTGTAGTCAATGCGGATACCGCCCGAATTTTCATCCACAAGGCCGGGACCATTGACGGTGACAATGTTCAACAGGGGATCGCTGGACGCGATACCGCCTGAGGGAAAAGCCGCCAGAAGAGGTTGGATGGAGGCGACGGCCAGTGACCGCGCGAACGGGCTGAGCGTGGTCTCCACGAACGGGGTCGCGGTGCGCTGCCGCAGACCCTCGTAGCTGCCGAATACAAACAGCTTGTCCTTTATGAGAGCGCCACCGAGCGAGCCGCCGAACTGATTCAGGCGCAGCTTGTCTTTGATGGAACCGGAGAAGAAGTTGCGCGCATCCATCGCATCATTACGAAGATATTCGAATGCCGCGCCGTGCAGGACGTTAGAGCCGGATTTGGTGATAAAGCTGACCTGACCGCCTGTGCCTGTGCCGTATTCCGCAGGGTAATTGTTGGAATCGACACGAAACTCCTGCACGTTTTCCAGACTCTGCTGCAGGCGGAAGTTGGACGTGGCCTCACCGTTAAGGTTGCCCGGTGATGCGTCAATGATAGAGCTGCCCTCCACACCGTCGAAGCGAATTTCATTCTGTTGAATCGAGCGTCCGCTGAAGCGAATGTTGTCGAAGGTGCCACTCCCGCTGTTCACGGCGCCAGGCGCCAGCAGATAGAGCTGAGAAATTTGCCGCCCGTTCAGCGGCAACTGCGCGACCTCGCGCTCGCTGACGTTCACGCCTATTCTGGCGCTGCTCGTATCGACGTGGGCGAGTGTTTCATTAACGCTGACAGACGTGGTAAGATCGCCAACCTGCAGCGAGATGTTCTGTGTAATTTCCAGGCCGACTCCGAGAGTGAGCCCATCGATCTTCGCCTCACTGAAACCGGCGTGGGAGACGCGGATGGAGAATGTGGACGGCTCAAGCTGCTGGAGGACATAGAGACCAGCGCCGTTTGTATGAGCTTTGCGCTCCACACCGGTTTTTTGATTGATGACGGTGACGGACGCCCCTTCCACATTAGCGCCTGAAGGGTCGGATACCACTCCGACAAGCCGGCTCGACGCCGTTTGGGCGAAGCCGGCGGATTCCAGGCTCGCCGCCAGGGCAAGGACGGTGAAAACTCTCAGAAGTCTCTTTTTTTGCATACAGAACTTCTGAGTGTACGGATCATTAGTTACAAGAGGATTACTTCCCGGTTAACAGTCAGACGGATTGTTATCTAACATCCGGCACCCGCATTGCGCCTCTGGTCTTCGCCGAAGACTGCTGGCAGGATAAGGACTGAGGTCATTTAGTATGAAGACTTTGCTCAGTACTATAACCGCGTTGCTTGTGCTGGTGGTCGCCGGCCACTCGGCCACGATCACATACATAGCAAACCTAAGCGGGCCAAACGAAAGCCCCGTTAACCCATCGCCGGGAATTGGCTTCGGCAGCGTTACCGTGGACGACATCGCCAATACAATGCTTGTGAACGTACAGTTCTCGGGGCTTGTCAGTGGAACGGCTGCATCGCACATCCACTGCTGTACGCCGACGCCATTCACTGGCACAGCGGGCGTGGCCACGGCCGTACCCACGTTTCCCAATTTTCCTCTTGGGGTGACCAGCGGGACATACCAGCAGCTGTTTGACCTGACCTCCGCTGCCACGTATAATCCTGCCTTTGTCACTGCCAACGGAGGGACCGCGTTATCCGCGGAGGCGGTGCTGCTGGCCGGCATGGCGGCAGGAGAAACCTACCTCAACATCCACACTGCCACGTCCCCGGGTGGTGAGATTCGCGGTTTTCTGGTCGCAACCCCGGAACCGGTAACGATCCTGCTCGCAGGCGCGGTTCTGATCGGGCTCGGGCTCCGACGCAAGAGACGCTGAAAGCGGCTTACGCAAGTAACTGTTTTGCGACTTCTCCGTGGACGTCAGTCAGACGGAAAGGGCGCCCCTGAAATTTGTAGGTCAGCTTCGTGTGGTCGAAGCCAAGCAAGTGAAGTATGGTGGCGTGTAGGTCGTGGACGTGCACCTTATCTTTCACGACGTTGAAGCCAAGGTCGTCGCTTTCGCCAATAGTAACGCCTGGCTTAATGCCGCCACCAGCGAGCCACATGGTGAATGCGTTGGGATGGTGATCGCGCCCGTCGTCCCCTCCCTGCACCATCGGGGTACGGCCAAATTCCCCGCCCCAGACGACCAGGGTGTTTTCGAGCAGCCCCCTTTGCTTCAGGTCTTTTATAAGTGCGGCACAGGCGCGGTCCGTATCCTGGCAGTTGATCTTGATGTCCTTCACCAGTGCGGAATGCTGGTCCCATGCCTCGTGATAAAGCTGAACAAAGCGGACGCCGCGCTCCACCAACCGACGTGCGAGCAGGCAGTTGTTGGCGAACGAGGGCTTGCCGGGTTCCGCGCCATACATCTCCAGAGTCTCTTTGGATTCTTTCGCGATGTCCATGAGTTCCGGCGCGCTTGATTGCATCCGGAACGCCATCTCGAAGGAGTTGATGCGGGTGGAAATCTCAGGGTCGCCGCTAACGCCCAAATGGATATCATTTAAGCGGCTGATGGAATCAAGCGAATCGCGCTGGAGTTCCGTATCCACTCCGGCAGGATTCGACAGGTACAGCACCGGATCGCCGGAAGACCGGAATTGCACACCCTGATAAACCGTGGGCAGGAAACCGCTGCCCCAGCAGGAGTTTCCGCCGCTGGGGCCTTTCTTGCCGGAACTGAACACCACGAAGGCAGGCAGGTTTTTAGATTCGCTGCCCAGCCCGTAAGTGACCCATGCGCCCATGCTCGGCCGCCCGAACTGCATGGTTCCGGTGTTCATCAGCAACTGGCCCGGCGCATGGTTAAAGGCATCAGTCACCATGGACTTCACAATCGCGATGTCATCCACAATGGTTGATAAGTGCGGAAGCAGATTGGTCAGTTCCGCCCCGGATTGACCGTACTTTTTAAATTCGAATTTCGGGCCAAGCAACTTCGAGTTCGGGTTGATGAATGCAGAGCGATAGCCTTTGAGCAACTCCGGCGGCGGCAGTGTGCCATCAAACTTCTTGAGCTCCGGCTTGTTATCGAAGAGCTCGAGGTGGCTGGGTGCGCCAGCCATAAACAGGAATATGACGTTCTTCGCCTTCGCCGGGAATTGCGGCGGCTTCGGTGCGAGAAGGTCCGCGGGAGCCGCAGCCTGGGCGGATTCCGCGAGCAAACTCTTCAGAGCCACGGCGCCCAGGCCGACACCACACTGTTCGAAGAACCAACGCCGTGAAATGTACTGTTGCGGAGTGAGTTTCATCTTCCTATTCCTTGGTTATGGTCTCGTCGAGATTGAGCAGTACGCGGGCGACTGCGGTCCATGCAGCCGCCTGCGGGGAATCCACACCCGCAAGTTCGCGCGGGTTGCGCTTGCCATCGGAGAAGCGCGCCTGTTCCTTCGTCAAAAGCTGCAGGAGTTCAGCGGCCTCAGCGGTTGAGGGCGCCCGCGAGAGAACGCGGCGGACCGCATAGTTCAGGCGCTGCGCGTCGCTTGTGCCGCCTTCGCTCAGGGTTCTGGCTGCGAGCGCCCGGGCCGACTCGATGAACAGCGGCTCGTTTAGCGTTGTGAGCGCCTGCAGTGGCGTATTAGAGCGCGCGCGCCGCACGCAGGAGCTGTCGCCTGTGGGCGAATCGAAGGTCTGCAGCATTGGATACGGAACGCTGCGGAAACGGAACGTGTAGATGGCTCGCCGATAGCGATCCTCACCAGTGGATTCGTTCCAGACCTTGGGGCCATAACTTGTAGGAGGCAGAAAGAGAAATCCGGGCGCAGGCGGGAAAACGCTGGGGCCGCCGACTTTGTCGGTGAGCAGACCGCTGGTACTGAGCGCGATATCGCGAACAATCTCCGCATCCACACGGAAGCGCGGCCCCCGTGCCAGCAGACGGTTGTAAGGGTCCTTCGAAAGCAGCTCCGGAGTGACGTTCGACGATTGCCGGTATGTAGCCGAGGTAAGGATCAGCTTCTGGATGGCTTTGATATCCCAGTTGCGATCCATGAACTCAACCGCCAGCCAGTCCAGCAGTTCGGGATGCGATGGCGGTGAACTCTGCGTACCGAAGTCTTCGCTGGTCTCCACGATTCCGATCCCGTAATACGCCTGCCACAGGCGATTCACGAAGGCACGGGCAGTAGTGGGGGAGTCGCGGGCGACGATCCATTTCGCGAACGTGAGCCGGTTTACCGGAGCATCGGCAGGCAGAGGGTTCAAAAACGACGGCACCCCGCCGGTGACGAGTTTGCCGGGAGTCAGGAAGTCCCCGCGGATAAGTTGATGTGTTTCCCGCGTCTTCGCACGTTCATTCAGGACCATCTGCGAGGCGCCTTCGGGATGCTGTTTCCATAGCGCCGCGATGGTATCGTTTTCGTCTTTCCACGCTGGCACCGTCGTGCGCCAGTAAGTGAACACGGTCTGCACCTGCGCGGGCGAGCGCTGCGCGCGAGGCACGGCCAGAATCTCGCGAACGTTTACGGGAACGGGATCTGCGGCAGCATCCGGGGCGTTCGTTACGGAAAGGCGCACCCGGCCAAGATTGTTGTTCTGGTTATCGTCGCTGTTCCAACCGCCGGCGTTCTGCTTCAGATAGAACGTGAGGATGGTTTCACCGCTGCCGGTGATCGGCTCGGCTGCGTTGAAGACTGCTTTTCGTGGCTGATTACGCAGACCCGGCCCGGCGTCAATGCCCCATGCAGTTTCATCTTTCCCGTCTATCGCGAACTCAACCGGACCCGTCACTCGTTTCTTGTCCGTCTTGTCGAAGAACACTGGTTCAAGGGGAGTCTCGGGCAAATTAATATCAGCCGTAGCGCGGGCCATCTTCACAGGCTGCGGTTTGTCGGGCGTTTCGGCAGGCGCAGCCTCCACCCGAAACTCGCTTAACGCCCCGGAGCCTTTAATCGAACGCCCCGGACCGCCCAGCGGCAGGTTCGGATCTGTCATCAGTTCCAGACGAAACGCCGTGATATTTTTCAGCGTTGTCTTCGCCGTGAGCTTCACAGTGTGCTTGGTAGGTGCGTAGCCCTGGGCAAGCAGGGAACCATCTTCCTGCGGGATGTATTTCTGGCCGCCGGTAGAAATGTCGTCGACTTCCGGACGCACCACCTGCCACTCCGGCTGATTGTTTGCGACAGATGTTTCCCACTGCGACATCCGCGCCTCCCAGTCAGGCGTGCGATGCTGCAGGCTGCTGTCGATCTCGCGCGTGCGTCGGAGAATATCCGCAATTTTCATCTGCTCGGCAGGTGTGTATACCGCGGCAGTGGCTTCATTCGTGTTATTCAAAAATGCAAACAGCCTGTAATACTCTTCCTGCTGCAACGGATCGTACTTATGGTTGTGGCACTGCGCGCACTGGATGGTGACACCGAGCATACCCTTGCCGATAGCATCCATCCGGTCATACATGGCCTCCATGCGGAACTGTTCGGGGTCGATGCCACCTTCTTCATTGATCAT
Organism: Bryobacterales bacterium; assembly: GCA_030838885.1. Taxonomy (GTDB): domain Bacteria; phylum Acidobacteriota; class Terriglobia; order Bryobacterales; family Bryobacteraceae; genus BOG-234. Next base: position 15,024 of record JAUZEU010000713.1, read on the forward strand.
CGAATTGCGCAGGTAGCCCGTGGCAACTTTCTGGTCCTGCGTGGCGTTCGGAATCAGATCGCCGCCGATCTGGTCGATGATGAATTGGTTGTAGGGCAGGTTGCGGTTGAACGCGTTGATCACCCAATCGCGATAGAACCAGACGAAGCGCGGTTTGTCTTTTTCGTAGCCGTCGGAATCGGCGTAACGTGCGCCGTCCAGCCAGTGCCGCGCCCACTTTTCCCCGTAGTGCGGAGAGGCGAGAAGGCGATCCACCTGTTTCTCGTAAGCGGCAGGGCTCTTGTCTTTCAGAAAGGCCTCTACCTCCTCGGGTGTGGGAGGCAGGCCGATGAGATCGAGCGAAGCCCTCCGCAGGAGTGTGACTTTATCTGCTTCGGCAGAGGGCGCGAGGCCTTCCGACTCCAGTTTCGCGAGCACGAAACGGTCGATTGGATTGCGTACCCATTTGGCGTTCTGCACTGTCGGGAAGGTGGGTCGAACGGGTGGAATGAAAGCCCAGTGCTTCTTCTTCGGGGTAGTGGATGCGACGTTGTCAGGCCAGTTGGCGCCCGCATCGATCCAGCTCTTAACCGCAGCGATCTGTGTTTCAGAAAGCGTGCCGCCCATCGGCATACGGGCCAGGTTGCCCACGCCGGCGATACGTTTGTAGATCACGCTCTCAGCGGATTTACCGGGGACCAGCTTCGCCAACGCAGATTGTTTCTGATCGAGCCGCAGCCCGGCACTCTGGAGCTTCTCGCCGTGGCAGGAGTAGCAGCTCTTCTCGAAGACCGGCTGGATGTCGCGGGCGAAATCCGGCGAGTTCTGGGCGTTTAGACACAGCCAGCCCACGAGAGGAATCGCTGCGACTGCGAGTTGAATCGGACGGCGTTGGTGCATGCGGCTGAGTAATACTTTATATCTCTGGAGTGCGGGAGTGAAGCGTGGCGGCGGCGAGTCCGGTAGCCAGGGACATGAGGAAGAACCAGAGCTGCCAAAGAAATCCGTGTAATGTGGCCGGTTCGGTGAACTGTGAGCTCTCCTCTGTCAACGCGGATCGGCCAGCGACCTGGTTAAGCCCCGGGACGCGAACTGCAGGCGTTTCCACTGTAATAGCAGACGAGGGTCTGGGATTGCTGCCCAACGGCACGTGAGCACGGCCGATTCGCCGCGCCGTCACGCAGCCAGCGCCCGAACCCAGCGAAACGGCCAGATCAGCATGGACGCAATACCCGCCAGCACCGACACGATCAGCGTAAGGAACGACCCCTAAGAATGCAAGTCCGGCGCCAGGGCCGATGTAAGCGGGGCCGATGGAAGAAATTCCATTCGGTAACTGAGTTCAGAATAAGACATGGCCCGGATGGTCGCTCACGCTCCGGAAGAACTCACAGACGGCAGGCTGCACCGCCTGGGTGAAGGCATCGGCAAAGTGGTGTATGCGTCCGAGCACTGGGTGGTGAAACGCGAGCGCTCACCCACCGAGGTTGTGGCTCTCATACTTCTCTGGAAGATGCTGCGGCGCTGGGCGCACAAGATTCCGTTCGGATGGGGAGACCGGTTGATGCGCCGCCCCTCCCGGCTCATCCGCTTCCTGCGCATCGCGACACAGGCCGGCATGGCTGTGATCCCGAAAAGCATCTGGTATTCGAAACACGTTTCGCAGGTTCTCCGCACCTATGTCTCGCGCGATCGTCGCGGGGAAAAACTGGCGCGGACGCATCTGACCGGCTCCACTCTCGTTCCGGAAATCATCACCTTTCCACCGGAGACGGTGCTGGTGGGTGGTTGGCCTGGCTGGCTCACTATCCGGGAAGCGACGGAGCGCGTGGAAGCGACGCTCGACAAAAAAATCGAAGCGCTGGCCACAGAGGGCGACTTCGCCGGAGTGGAACTATGGCTCAATCGCTTCCTCGACACGAGGCTTGCCGGTTGGCAGAGAGGGCTCTTCTCAGTGGACGCCCACTTGAAGAATTTCGGCGTGGTGGGTCAGCGTGTGGTTCTGCTGGATACGGGTGGCCTGACGGATCGCTGGACGGATATTGCGGAGCGGCTGTCAAAGGACGAACAGGTTGCTGAGCCGCACGCGCAACTCGGGTTGGCAGGCGTACTGGCAGAACAGCCCCACGTTGCTTCCCGATTCAATGAACGATGGAAGTCAATGGTCAACCGGGATGCCGTCGGTGATATTCTTGGTGCCGAATGCACCCCCGACGAGTGATTCCACTCCTGTTCGCCATTACCTGTGCGCATGTTTATGCTGCCGGGCCGGCCACGTACTATCCAACGAAAGCGTGGCGCGAGTCGACACCGGAAGAGCAGGGGCTGGATTCACAGGTGCTGGCGGGCATGGTGGACAGCATCTCGCAAAAACATCTGAACGTACACAGCGTGACGGTGATCCGGCATGGCTATGTGGTGCTCGACACCTATTTCTATCCGTATAAGCCGACTGCAGCGCACGATGTGGCCTCAGTGTCGAAAAGCATCACCGCTGCGCTTGTCGGCATTGCTGTCGATAAAGGGCTGGTAAAAGCCGATCAGACCATGCTCTCGTTCTTCCCGAAGGAAGCCCCTGCAGATCCGGATCCGCAAAAGCAGACAATCACTGTGGCCAACCTGCTCTCCATGCAGGCAGGGCTCGACTGCGGTTTTGCGCCGGGCGAACAGGAACTGGAACAGATGCGCCGCACAAACGACTGGCTGAAATACACGCTGGCGTTGCCAATGAAGTACCAGCCCGGAACGAAGTTCGGCTATTGCAGCCCGGGTTATCACGTACTGTCGTCAATCATCACAACTGCGGCTCACCAGCCCCTGGTGGACTTCGGCAAGAAGAACCTGTTTGAGCCCCTCGGTATTAAAGACGTGATCTGGCCACCGGATGAACAGGGCCGCACACACGGCTGGGGCGACAGTCACTTCTACCCGCGCGACTTCGGCAAGATCGGCTACCTTTACCTGCACGATGGCCAGTGGGAGGGAAAGCAAATCGTCTCGAGCGAATGGGTTCACAAGTCCATCACGAAACAGGCCGACCCAGGGCGCGCTGCGGGCAGCGGCTACGGGCTGGGCTGGTGGCTGGCGAATGTTGGCGGGCTGGATGAGTTCGGTGGCAACGGGCGCGGCGGTCAGCGCGTAGCAGTCTGGCCCGAGAAGGACATGATCGTGATCGTTACGGGGGGAGGCTACCCGGCGAACGAAGTGGGTCCGGTGGTTGCGAAAGCAATCAAGGCCGATCGGGGGCTCCCGGCGAATCCCGCCGCCCTTGGGGAGATGAAGGCGAAGGTAGCGGAAGCTGCGAAACCGCCCGCTCCGACGCCCGTTCCCGATCTGCCCGCTATGGCCAAAACGGTGTCCGGGGTCGGCTATGCTTTGCCCCGGAATGCCTCACGATTGGATGCTCTGTCGTTCACCTTCAACGGCAAGTCCGAAGCACAACTCAGGGTGAAGTATCTCGGAACGGATCTGAGCTTTCCCCTCGGGCTTGACGGCGTTTACCGCCTTGGCCCTTATGGGCCGCTGAAACTGCTTGCGGGGGCTAGCGGTCATTGGACTTCCGATACAGACTTTTTGCTGGATCTCAATTTCATCTCCAATATCAACCACTACACGGTCGCGATTCACTTCAATGGCGATCAGATTGAGACCACGATTAATGAATCCTCCGGGCTGATCCGGAACGGCAAGGTGACAGGGAAGAGGATCTGA
>JAUZEU010000718.1 GCA_030838885.1 Bryobacterales bacterium
GCCCACGCTCTCCATAAGACGCCGGAATCGTGGCGCAGCCGGGCAATGACATTCCGAGCGCTTCCGCTAAAGAGTTCATGGAAAGAGCAGTGCCCATCGTGTTGCAATGGCCGGGGCTGGGGGCTGAGGCCAGTGTAATGTCGATCAGGTCATCTTCGGTGATGTTGCCTGCCGCAAGCTGCCGGCGAGCCTCCCACAACGCCATGCCGGACCCCGCCAGTTTGCCGTTGTGATAACTGTCCAGCATGGGTCCGCCGGAAAGCACAATTGCGGGCATGTTCACTGTGGCCGCAGCCATCAGAGAGGCCGGCGTTGTCTTGTCGCACGCGGTGGTGAGTACGACTCCATCGAACGGATAGCCAACCAGAATCTCGACCAGGCCCAGATAAGCCAGGTTGCGATCTAGTGCAGCAGTGGGGCGGCGGCAGCTTTCCTGAATCGGATGGATAGGGAATTCGAACGGCACGCCGCCAGCGTCACGGATGCCGTCCTTGATACGCGCCGCGAGGGACAGGTGGATGCGGTTGCACGGCGTCAACTCACTACCGGATTGTGCAATGCCGATGATAGGGCGGCCAGCCTGCAGTTCGCCGCGCGTCATACCCCAGGTGGGGTAGCGCTCCAGATACACGGCCGTCTCGCCTGGCTCGGCTTTATCGTTGAACCAGATCTCGCTCCGCCGCTGTTTTTTCGTTTCGTCACTCATTAGGTTTAGGAAACTTCCACTTTACTCCGCAGTGCCTCGGATCTCATATCATGGATGTCGTAGAGCCTGATATGACCAAGACCGTTTTCCTGGCTGCCGTGCTGTTTGGTTTTGCCGCTGGACCAGCCCTGTGTGCGTCAGACCCAGCCCAGTCCGTGGCAATTCTGCAGCAGAAATGCGCGCAATGCCATGGGGACTCGAGCGGGATGTCCGGCCTGAAGCTGAACACGCGCGAGAATCTGCTGAAGGGCGGTTCGCGGGGGGCCGCACTGGTGCCGGGCAAAGCAGCGGAAAGCCTGCTTTATAAGGCAGTTGCGCATACTGGCGATGTGAATATGCCTCCCGGTGGGGCGCTGAAACCGGAAGAGGTGCAGGCGATTAAAGAATGGATCGACGCAGGTGCCCAGTGGTCCTCCACTGCAAGTGCCACGGCCGCGAACACGTGGTGGGCTTTTAAGAAGCCCGTGCGGCCCGCAGTGCCGCCCGGCAGCGCAAACCCGATAGATGCTTTCATCGACCAGAAGCTGCGGGCATCCGGCATTCCGGCCGCTCCTCAGGCCGATCGTCTTACTCTGATCCGGCGCGCTTCGTACGATTTGACAGGTTTGCCGCCGACGAAGCAAGAGATCGATCAGTTCGCCAATGACAAGTCTCCGAAAGCCTGGGAGAGTGCGATTGACCGCTTGCTTGCCTCTCCGCGCTATGGGGAGAAGTGGGGGCGGCACTGGCTGGATTTGGCCCGGTACGGCGATACGGCCGGTTTCGAGCAGGATCCATATCTCCTTCTCGCCTGGCGTTATCGGGACTACGTAGTCAAATCTTTCAACGATGACAAGCCCTATGATCGCTTCACGAAAGAGCAGATCGCGGGTGATGAGTTGTATCCCACAGATCCCGAAGCCCGCACGGGCACGGGTTTCTACCGCGTAGGTACGAACCGGGACATGTTGTTCAAGGTGGAAGACGTGAACCTTGTCGAGAAACGCATCGATATGGTGGATACCACCGGCTCCGTTTTCCTGGGCGTGTCAGTCGGTTGCGCGCGCTGCCACGATCATAAGTTCGATCCGATTCCGCAGAAGGATTATTACCGGATGCAGGCCATCTTTCAGCCTGCAGTGAGCGACAAGGTTTTTCTCGATTACAACCCTGCCCGCAACTACGACATCGCGGAGAATACGCGGACATTCAAGCTCTGGCAGATCGGGGAAGAGATCGCGCATATCAATCGCCCGTATCAGGAGCGCCTGCGCGAGGAAAAGATTGCGGCGCTGTCGCCGGAGCTACAGGCCGCGTTCCGGGCGAAGGAAGACAAGCGCACGCCCGCCCAGTTGCAGTTGATTTCAGAGAATCCGGACAAGATCAAGGTGAGCCCGCGCGAGATTGAAGAAATCACCACCCAGGCGGATAAGGAACGGCTGGATGCGATTGCGAAACGGCTGTTGCAGACCTTCACCGGCTATGCCCCGCCGCCGATGTCCGCGGGAATAATCGATGTGGGCCGCGATGCGCCGAAGACCTTCATCGCAATTCGCGGGAACCCGGAGTCATATGGAGAAGAGGTGCAGCCCGGATTCCTGAGCGCTGTCGGCGGCGGGGATGTCCCCGAGCCCCCTCCGCACGCCGAGTCAACCTTCCGGCGCAAGGCTTTGGCCGAGTGGACGGCGAGCGCGGATAACCCGCTGTTTGCGCGGGTAATGGTGAACCGTATCTGGCAGTTTCACTTTGGGTCGGGGCTGGCGAAGTCCTCCAGTGACTTCGGTATCCGTGGCGGGACGCCTACCCATCCGGAGCTTCTGGACTGGCTGGCGACGGAGTTCGCGGCTAAGAACTGGTCAGTGAAGTCGATGCACAAGCTGATCATGATGTCGGCTGCTTATCAGCGCGGCGCCAATGCCAGTGATGTGGCGCGCGAGAAGGACCCGGCGAACGAATTGTTGTCGCATATGAACCGGCGGCGGCTGGAGGCGGAAGAGATTCGCGATGCTTCGCTGCAGGTGTCGGGTGAACTGAATCTGAAAATGGGTGGCGTTCCGGTGGTGCCGCCTTTGTCGAAGGAAGAGATGTTCGGCATGATCGGGAACCCGGCCAACGCGTGGATGGTGACCTCCGACGCTACCGAACATAAGCGCCGTTCGATTTACCTGCTGTCACGACGCACGTTCCAGCAGCCCATGGCGCAGGCCTTCGATGGTCCCGATGGTGTGCTGACGTGCCCGCGCCGCAATGAGAGCACGACTGCACCGCAGTCCCTTGCGTTGCTGAACAGCGGCTTCACGATGGACCGGGCAAAGGCGCTGGCGGCCAAAGTTGAGACCGCTGCCGCAGCATGGGAGCGTGTCTATGGCCGCGCGCCATCGGCGGAAGAGAGCGCGGCGGCGGATCAGTTCCTGGCAAAGCAGCAGGTGCAGCTTGGCTCGCGGGAAGCGGCGATGGCGGAACTGGTGCGTGGGCTAATGAACACCAATGAATTCCTGTACGTGGATTAGCGGAGAAGGAAAACGATGACACGACGCGAACTGCTCACCCGGACCTCGAACGGCTTTGGAATGGCGGCGCTTGCGGGAATACTTCGAGGCGCGGAAGCCGGCAATACGGAGAAGAACCCGCTTGCTCCGAAAGCTCCGCCGCTTCCCGCGAAAGCGAAAAGCGTGATCTTTCTGTTCATGCATGGCGGGGTAAGCCACGTGGACACGTTCGACCCCAAGCCACAGCTGACGCGTTACAGCGGCAAGCCTCTTTCCGCGGAACTGGCGAAGGTCATCAAGACAAGCTTTATCCACGACCCGTCAAAGGCAATCCTGCGTGGCAGCCCCTGGGAGTTCAAACCCGGTGGGACGTGCGGAACTCCTGTCTCCGATCTCTATCCGAACGTCCGCAACATGATGGACGACATCACCGTGGTCCGTGGCTGTTACTCAGACCAGTTCGATCATGCGCCTGCCATTTATCTGCGCAGCACCGGCCATCAGCTTCCGGGGCGGCCCAGTCTCGGGTCGTGGGTGACTTACGGCCTGGGGACGGAGAATCAGAATCTACCGGCGTTTGTGGTGATGTCGGATGGATCAACCAAGTCCGGCCCGCCAATGTACGGTGCCGGGTTTTTGCCCGCAGTGTTTCAGGGCACTGTGTTCCGCAGCGGGGAGAGCCCGATTCTGTACCTGAAAAATCCCGACGGCGTGACCGGGCAGGTACAGCGCGAGACTCTTGACTTCATCAACAAGATTGATCGCATTCAGGAACGCACGCGGCCTAACGATTCCACCCTGGACGCCCGCATCGCCTCGTATGAGCTTGCATGGCGAATGCAAAGTTCCGCGCCGGACGCAGTGGATATGAACAAGGAATCCGAAGCCACGAAGAAGCTGTACGGGATCGGCGAAACCGTGACCGACGACTTCGGGCGGAAGTGTTTGCTGGCTCGGCGTCTGGTTGAGCGCGGCGTGCGGTTCATCGAACTGATCTCAGGCACCAACGTAGGCGCCGATTGGGACGAGGCACATACGGATCTCACGGGTTCGCATCCGCGCATGGCGGCGAAATCAGATAAACCCATCGCGGGGCTGTTGCAGGACTTGAAAGCGCGCGGCCTGCTGGATTCCACCCTGGTAGTGTGGGGCGGGGAATTCGGGCGCACACCGCTATCCCAGGGCGACAACGGGCGCGATCACCATCCCTACGGCTTCTCGACGTGGATGGCAGGCGGCGGCGTGAAGGGCGGGAATGTTTTGGGATCCACAGACGAGTTCGGGGTGCAGGCTGCGGAAATGCGGGTTGATGCGCACGATGTGAATGCGACTATCCTTCGGCTAATGGGGATCGACCACAAGCAGCTTACCTATCTATATCAGGGACGGGACATGAGGCTGACCGATGTGAAGGGCGATGGGGAATTTACTTCGAAGCTGATTTCGTAATACTGCCTGTCCGGTGGATTGCTACCGGACAGGCCCCTTCCAATTTCTAGAAGTTGTACTTGAGCGCGAATTGAAGTTGTCGCATGTTGGCGAGGGTTCCGCGAATCTGGCCGAAGCTGCTGGCAGGACCCGCGGGAGCGGCGTTTTGGTTGCCCCAGTTTGCATTGGGAGCAGCCCATTCCACATGGTTGGGAGCGTTGAACATTTCCATGCGGAACTGCAGTGCCTGTCTTTCGGTGATGTGGATGTCTTTGATTGCAGATAAATCCAGATTGACCTGACGGGGTGCCCTCAGGTTATTGCGTCCACAGTTTCCGTACTGCCCAGGCAGGGAGTTCGAAAATGCGGCCGGGTTGAAGTACGCGTTTGCGGTGGGATGGGGCAGCACGTAACTCACACCCGCGGCGCAGTTGAGCCGGGTGCTGGATGGCACAAAAGTGGTGCCTGCTGAATCCCACGAAGTCGTGTCGATCGGCGCCCCGCTTTGCATAGTGAAGATCGAACTCACCTGCCAGCCGCCGACCACGCGGTCCACGATGCCTCCCTGATTCAGGAACTTCTGCCCCTTTCCGAAGGGCAACGTGTACAAAACCGACGATACGAAACGGTGAGGAATATTGAAGGTAGACGGGCCGTAGTCGCACGACCGGCAACGCATATCCTGCGGCGCGAATTCGTTGCCCTGGCCCCGGATGGCGCTGGCATCGTCAATCGATCTCGACCACGTATAACTGAACAGCGTGGTCAGGTTGGTGCCGAAGCGCTGGCTGAGCTTGGTAGCCAGGCCATTGTAATTTGCTATGCCATCGCCGCGAAGGTATTGAATGCCGAGGAACTCGGGGTAGGGCGCGCGCAGGGCGAAGGCCGTGGTGCCCGGGATGGGTGCATTCGCGTTCGAAAGAAGACCGAGTTTACGGCTCTGGCTGCCGGCGTATCCAACTTCCAGAGTTGTGTTCTTCCCAAGGACGCGCTGCACGTTGAGCAGGTAGCTCATGGTGTAGGTGGTGCGCAGGTTGTTGTCCGCGCCCCATGTCAGGCTCACCGGAATGGTGGCGGGCAGGGCACTGGGGTTCAGGAAGTTCGTGTAATCGAATTGGGGCCTGGCGCGCTGATCCGGCGTAACGCCAGTCCGTCCACCAAGGCCGCGGTTCAGGTCGAAGATCGAATTCTTGCTTTCCTGTGAGAAGAAAACGCCGAATCCGGTGCGGATGGACCACTTATCGTTGGGGCTGTACGCGATTCCAAGACGTGGCGCGAAGTTGTTGTAATCGGTCTTGATCAGCCGGTCGCCGAGGCGTCCGTCTCTGGCCACCTGAACAGTCGTTCCGGTAGCCCCGAGCGGAGATGCGGCCGTATAGCGGAAAGCAAGATTGTCATAGAAGCCGCCGGTCCCGGTGCGAACGTAGACGGGGTGCTTGCTGATATCGGGCTCATTGGCATAGCGGGGAAGCGACTGTTTCAGCTGGAAGCTGACCGAATTCCCGGCCACATCCTGCAGCGGCTGTTCGAGTTCATAGCGCAGCCCGACATTGATGGTCAAATGTGGCTTTACTTTCCACGTATCGTCAACGTACCCGGCCCATTCGGAGTTACGGAAATCGCCGCGGGCAAGTGCGACTGCGATATCGGCGCGAAAGAAGTTGCCCAGGAGGAAGTCCGCGCCGGAGTAGCCGCCGCTCAGATTGACGGGGTCGCCTGTGTAGCTGCCGTTGAACTGGAATTGACCGCGGGGGAATTCATTGCCCAGCTGCGGGAACTTGTTATAGCGGTACTCGCCCCCGATTCGCAGCGAGTGCTTGCCGATGATCCAGGAGAAGTTATCGACACCCTGGAAGGTCTGGTTGTCGATAGTGAAAGGGCTGCTGGTGGCGTTGCCGAAGCTGCTCAGATTGTTGCTGAGACCAATGTTCGGAATTCCCCACGAGCCGGGATCTGTGACCTTCACGGGGAACCCGACGAGCTTCGAGTTCACGTCTTCTTTGTTCGCAAGTTCCTGCGCGATCACGTTGTACAGCGAGTTGTATCCGAAGCGCGCCTCGTTCACGCGGGTGGGTGAAAGAATGCGGGTATTCGCGAGAACCCACTGGCTGGCGCGAGTATAGAGCGTGCTGCCATCCTTCGTCAGGCCGGGGGAGATCTGCGATTCGTCCGTCCAGCTGTAGCGGCCAAACCACTGCGAATTCTGGCGCTCATTGAAATCGATGCGCTCGGTGATCTGGTCCTTGTCCAGCGGAGTCTTCGCGAGGTACTGGTAGTTATTGTTCGGCAGGCCGGCGCCTGTCTGCGGGATGTTCGGCAGCGGGTTATAGGCGTTCAAAAGAAAGAGCGAGTTCTTATCGAAACGGCTGATGGGAATCTGGTTGCCCACAAAGGGCGCGGCTGTTGCGGTGGTGCCTGTTCCCGTGCGCGTCAACGGGTCGCGAAGCTGGGTCGGAACCTCGGAGAAGTCACCATTGCGCATTTTTGCAGTGAGTGTGGTCGCGTTCGTCACACGCGTGGTGCGTGCCCGTAAAGCTTCGTAATTCGACATGAAGAAGAGACGATTCTTGCCGTTGAAGATTTTCGGGATCCACACGGGCCCACCCAGCGTGTAGCCATATTGATTCTGCCGAAACGGCGACTTCGCTGGATTCGTGCCGATGAAGTCGTAGTTCTTGGCGTCCAGCGCGTCATTGCGGAGAAAGTCAAAAGCCGTGCCGTGAAAGGCATTGGTGCCAGGCCTTGTGGAAACGTTCACCTGTCCTGCTTCGCGTCCAAACTCAGCAGAATAGATACCCTGCTGCACTTTGAACTCCTGCAGCGCATCGACGGACGGCAACAGAACGTACAGATTGAAATTGATGTCGGTATTCGTCACGCCATCCAGCGTGTAATTGCTCCAGGTTGCCCGGGAGCCGGAAAGGGACATCGTAAGCGTCGAACGGCTTCCTCCCTGACGATTCGTGGCCTGCGCCGCAGGTGCGAAGCCGACCGTGACACCGGGGCTGAGGGCTACCAGGCTGAAGAAGTTGCGCCCGTTCAATGGCAGGTCTGTAATGCGCTTTTGCTCGATGACGGTACCGACGGTGGCGTTCTCGGTGGTCAGCAGTTCGCCGCTCGCGCTGACTTCGATCGTCTGAGAAGCTTGCCCAACTGACAGCGCAAAATCCACGCGGGCCGTCTGCTGAACCTGCAGTTCGATGTTCGTCTTGGTGACAGTCTCAAAACCACCG
>JAUZEU010000725.1 GCA_030838885.1 Bryobacterales bacterium
CTGCGCCAAGGGCTCAAGAATCGTTTTTGCGCAGGCCGTTTCCTCCCCGGGCCCGCTGGGCTTGCATGTAAGAATGCGCCTTCTCGTTGGTGTATCGCCGGCTCCCTGCGCGTTGAACGGACCGGCGACGGTAACGGAATCCACTCCCAACAGACGCGGGGGGCCGCCCTGTCCGGATGCGAGCGGCTGCTGGATCTGGTCCGCAAGCGGCTCGAACCGGGTGAGGAAGGCAACGCTGATTGGCCTTTCTCCGGCCTTGACGAAGAGCCGTACTTCGAGGCCGGCGTCCGCCGTCGCTCTGCGCTGCTCCTGCTCTAAGGGGGTTAATTTCGTCGCGGGCTCGTCGGATCGCGCCAACAACTCGTCTGATGTTTCCGAAAGCGGCTCCTTCACCGTCCTGGCGAGAGTGATTGCAAACAGGCCGGCGCGAGCGCCATCAAGGGCGATCTCCAGACGCTGTGGCCGTGCGTCAAGCCCAAGGACAGCCGTGGTAACGCGCTGCAGCTTCACTTTGATGGTGTATTCGCCGTCAACCGGGAATCGGTAGGTGAATGCCGTGCCGCCACGGGTGCCGAACGGCAGACCCTCGATCCACCCTCGCTGAGGCACGGTGAAATCGACACGGTGTGTGTAGACGTCCGCGTCGATTCCCGACGTCGGTCCCAACGCGGCTGTGGTGACTCGGTCGGCGACAGACAGATATCGTTCCAGCAACAGCGGAGACAGCCCTAATACGTCGCCGTTGTTGTCGAAACCGAAGCTCGTGTCATCCGGGGGCAGCAATGACGTATCCCGGGGGCTGAGGTCGGCATGAAACAGGTCATGGACCGTGTTGAGGTATTCCGTTCGGTTCAGGCGATGCAGCATCATGGGACGGCCCGGGTTCGGGTGAGCCGCAGCCGCCTGGTCCAGAGAAGTCTCAAGCGAAGTTAGAAAAGCCTCAGCCGTTGCCTTACCCGGTTTGGGCGCCGAGGCCGGCGGCATGGCGCCGCTGCCCAACTGGCGCAGCACTTTCTCCAAAGCTTCTCCGCTTTGCGTGACATCGCTCAGATTGACGCTCTCCAGCGACAGCCCCGCAGTGCGCGCCCTGTCGTTATGACAGGTGACGCAGTACTTCTTCAGAAAAGCGCGCTGCTCGATCACGGATCGGCTATCTTGCTGATGGCTCTGAGGTTTGGGGTCTTGCGCCAGTGCAGCCGCACCAGGTAACAGTAAGACGCAGAGGACGGCGTATGCAAAGAATGTTCGGGATTTGCTGGTCTGCTGGTGATTTTTCATGCTTTACCGCGAAACGGTAAGGTACTCAATCTGACTCAGATTGATTTTGGGCAGACCAAGCCCCGATATGTCTTATTAGCATACCTCCGGAAGACGTCATTGGGAAAGCATTTTTACTTCCGGCGAATTACCCGGGCTTCGACGTAGACCTCGGGACAGTCGGCGAGAGGATTCAGCGGGCTCAAACGCAAACAACCCGAAGGCGGTCTTGCGCCTTCCGGACTCCACCGGCCAGACAATCGACTTCCTGCTGACCGTTAAGCGCGATGCGGCAAATCAGGGTGGTGCTGAAGTTATCGAATCCTTCGGAAGATCGATGACAGGACCTGCGCGGATACTTGCGATTGCGGGCGAACGCGCAGTGAGTAAGATTGGCTCACGCGAAAGAATTGACTTATGGAGTAAGAAAGATAAATTGATCTAATTCCGCACGGACCATTGCTAGCATAATTGCATTGTAATTTTGAGAAGCAATTATGCAACGACCGGTCACAACCGTCTTCTGGCTCGCGTTCTTCATTACTCCTGGCTTCGCCCAGGCTTCAGCGAGGCCCATGTAGAACCCGTCGGGTTCGAGATGATGACGTGGATCGAGGTCAAGGCAGCGACTCACGAATACGGTAAGGCCACCGCCTTCGAAGGTTAGAATCTTATGACGAAATCGCTGTGTACTACGCTGCTTTGTTCCATCGCCCTTTTCGCGCAGGACGATTCGTTCACGCCGCCTCCCGCCAAGTCCACCACCCCGCTCCCCTTGCCGCCACGTGAACAGGCTCGCTCAATGATCGTGACGCGTTATGGTATCGTCGCCGCTTCTCAGTTTCTTGCCTCACAAGCCGGCTCCAGAATCCTGGAAGCCGGCGGAAACGCCATCGACGCCGCGATCGCTGCCAACGCGGTGCTCGGACTTACACAGCCATACGTCAACGGGGTTGGTGGTGACCTGTTCGCAATCGTGTACGAGGCAAAGACCGGCAAGATCTATGGCCTGAATTCGAGCCGCTGGACGCCAAAGGCGCTCACCATCGATTACCTGAAGAGTAAGAAAATCGACCGGATCGGCGTCCACGCGATCACTGTACCGGGTTGCGTAGCGGGATGGGATGCCCTGCTCCGCCGTTTTGGGACGAAATCCTTGTCGGAACTGCTGGCCCCCGCCGTCTTCTATGCGGAGAACGGGTTTCCACTCCCCGAGTTCGGGGCGCGTAGCTGGATTAGCCAACCGCTGCTCAGGCAGCCAGGTTATGAGCAGACCTACATGCCCGGCGGCGTGCAACCGCAACTCGGAGATGTCTTCAAGAACCCCGCTTTGGGCGAAACGTTAAGGCAGATCGCGGCAAAAGGCCGCGATGGCTTTTATAGGGGCAAACTCGCCGAGTCGCTGGTCGGGTTCCTGCAGGCGCAGGGCGGCGCGCACACGCTTGAAGATTTCGCGGAGTTCCAGCCGGAATGGGTGGAGCCGATTTCCACCTCCTACCGCGGCTGGCAGGTTTACGAACTGCCTCCGAACGGACAAGGTATCGCGGCCCTCTCCATGCTCAATATCATGGAAAACTTTCCTCTCAAAGACTACGGCCATAACTCCGCTGCCGCCCTGCATGTGATGATCGAGGCGAAGAAGCTCGCCTACGCGGATATGGCGCACTACGTCGGCGATCCGCGGTTTGGCCCGGTGCCGGTGCCGGAGATGCTTTCGAAAGAACTTGGAAAACGACGCGCCAGTCTGATCAATATGGATCAGGCGTCCTGCAAGGTGCTGCCATCCGAGATAAGACAGGATCTGGCCGCACACGGGCGGGAGACCATCTATCTTTCGACGATCGATCGGGAAGGTAACATCGTCTCGATGATACAGAGCAACTACGCCGGATATGGAACAGGCATGGTTGCGCCAGGCGCGGGTTTCTCTTTCCATAATCGCGGCGCGGGCTTCGATCTCGAACCCGGCAAGCCTAACTCTCTCGCCGGAAGAAAGCGGCCGCTGCACACAATTATTCCCGCGTTCATGCGCAAGGGTGAGATCTCGATTGGCTTCGGCATTATGGGGGGCTGGACAGGCTCACGCCCAGTTCGTCGCCAATGTCGTCGATTTCGGGATGAACGTTCAGATGGCGCTCGAATCAGCACGCTTCACGAAATCGACATTCGACGGCTGCGACGTGCAAATTGAGACGCGCGTCGGAGAAGCGGTTCGGCAAGAGCTGGCGCGTCGCGGCCACATCATCACGCCGATGGGCGGGTTCTCGGGCGCGGTGGGAAACGGCGAGGCCGTTATGCGCGACGCGAAGAGGGGCGTCA
>JAUZEU010000733.1 GCA_030838885.1 Bryobacterales bacterium
AAGAACGGCAGCAGGCTGTTATTCCCGCCATGCCCGTTAACAATGATCACTTTCTTACACCCGTTCCGCGCCATCTCCGCCGCAGTCTCCTGCAGCAACTCCAGTTGCAGCCGCGAGCTGTACGCCAGCGTTCCGGGCTGATGTCGCGCCTCAAAAATCTGCCCGAAGTAATAAGCCGGGAACAGAATCGTGTACTCCCGCTTCGCCGCCAACTCCGAGATGTACCGGACATTGATCAGATCTGTCCCCAGCGGCGCCGAAGGCCCGTGCTTTTCCACGATCCCGAACGGCAGTGTGCACGTTGAACCCGATTGCTGTAAAGCCACCACGAAATCTGCCGCCGTAAGCTCTTCCCAATGAACCGGCAGCGTCTGCGCGAATGCGCCCAGGGCCACTAATGGCCAGGCGACAAGTACCTTCTTCATGCAGGTCTCCAGAACGGTTCACTTGTCGGAATCCACTCCACCGGCACTTCCGTTACAAACGTCTTCAGCCACTCCGCGCACAACCGCATCCCCGGGTCTTCCGAATTCTGGTGCCCCACGATGATCATTCCTTTCTTCTGTCCCATCGCCACCGCGTCCTGCACGTACTCCGGGCCCTCCCACTCGCGAGGCTCCCCTGCGACGAAAACATCCACTTCCGGCAGCATTCGCATCACTCCCTGCAGCGACGTGGACCCCACGTTCATGGCCCCTCTCGTGATCTTCGTCTCCGGATCGCCCAGCACCCGCAGTGCACGAAACTTCAGCCGGTCCTGGATGTCCTTCGCCATTACGCCCAATGTAGTGGGCGGCACCTCATATACCCGCTGGGTATCGTCCGCCTTGTGCCACCCCAGAGCCTGCGCCAGCCCCACCATCATGGCGTCCGGCCGCCTCGCATGCCAGTGATCGTGAAAGCGCCAGATCACCAGGTTATTCTTTCGGATGAAGTCGGCCTTATAGCGATAAACGGCATCTTCCGCAATCTCCTGCGTGCCGTCGCCATCGCTCCAGAACGTCGGCTCATGGGTAATAATCAGGTTCTTTCCCGCTGCCGCGGCGCGCTGCAGAATCGAAAGCGTCGACATGACCGTCGTCGCAATGCCCCGCACCGGAGTTTCGGGACTACCTGCTTTGAATACATCCCGCGTGGGTGTTTTCCAGGGAACACCAACCTGCTTCTGAATGCGCTCGATCACCTGCTGCGCGGTCAACGGGCCGTCTTGCCCAACGGCAGGCTCGCCCGCCGCCAAAGCTGCTCCGGCCGCTATTGCGAAATTTCGTCGTGAGAATTGCACACAGCTATCATATTGAAACCCCGCTCCGGCAGAATGCTGAAGTCTGCGATGGAGTGGTTTCTCCCGCCAGTTGAGTGGTCCGTTGAACCCGGGGCACGCGCCCTGCCTGGCAGCCTGAACTCGCAAGCCGAACTTCGTCTTCATCTCCGGAATATCGTTGCCGGATAAGCCAAGCTTGCGGTCGGCCAATTCCGTCCGGGGCTCAGGAAAAAGTTACGCGTCGGAGCCCGGCCATTATTCGCACTGAACGGGAATTACTTCCCGTTTAGACGGTTTGTCCTTCTCTTTACCTTTGTCTTTCGGGCCACGGTTGCTTGTCTCGGGCACGTAGCCCAACTATGCGGGATAAATTACTTACCAAAAGAATATGCTTAATGGGCTCGAAATTGCCCGCGAAACGTGGTGCAAGAATTAGTTCAGTCTCTGGCTCATTTCTTTTTTTCGCTGGGCGGATTTGGTCTTGTGCTGTTGGGGATTCTGGATTCTTCGTTCCTGATGATGCCGCTGGGGAATGACCTGCTGGTCGTTGCACTCACCGCCCAACATCACAATCGCGTTCTCCTGTACGCGGTATTGGGTGCGATCGGGTCCACCATCGGTGTGGCGCTGGCGCACTGGGTTTCGAGCAAGACCGGACAGAAGGCGCTGGAGGGCAGCCGGAAAAGCAGGCAGATCGCTTTCGTAGAGCGCAAAGTGAAAAAATACGGCGGCTTCGCCATCGGTGTCGCCGCCCTGGCGCCACCAGGCTTTCCATTCACTCCCTTCATTGTTGTTACAGCCGCGCTACAGTACCCTCGCACGAAGATGCTCATCATCATCGCGCTGTGCCGTCTTGTGCGATTTCTGATTGAGGGATGGCTCGCCATCGTTTATGGCGTCCGTATCCTTGAGATGGCGAACTCGCCGGTATTCCACCGGGCGATTCTTGGTCTGGTGCTGATCTCCGTTGCAGGCAGTGCGTTCTCGATCTGGAGCTGGATTAACTCACGACCCCGCGGGAGGATGCAGGCGGAAAATCTGGCGAGTTGATCGTTGCCGTGCAGGATTGTGCGTGTAGACTCTTCCCTGTTCGTCACGCCCGCCGGTAACCTGGCGGGGGGCCGTGATGCCCGCGAGGGGATCGCGAATGCAGCTTGTATACTAGCGCGATAAGTGGATTTCAGGTTCTACCCTCTGCGCTTTGAATTCACCGCGAAGCAATCTCTCTTCTTCCCTCCACGTATGGCTTCCAACATCCTGCGCGGCGCGCTGGGAGTCATCTTCCGCAGCATTGCCTGCGTTCCCGAGTGCCGCCTGTCAGGAAATCCCCGTACCTGTGAAATCCGTCATTCCTGTCCTTACGCCAAAATCTTCGAACCTGTTGCCGATGGCTTGGGCCCCAGCGGCCTCGCCGACTCGCCCCGCCCCTTCGTCTTCCGCACCCGTCACCTCGACGGCCACGCCATCCAGCCCGGCAAGAGTTTCTATTTCGATCTGAACGTCTTCTCTCTTCAGCCCGAGACCCTGGCCTGCTTCGTCCTCAGCTTCGCCGCTCTGGCTCGCGAAGGGCTGGGACCGAACAGGGGGAAAGCGGAACTCGGAAGCGTGCGCCGGTTAAGCGCCGGCCAGTTTCCCGAACAAATCATCTATAGTCCAGCCGGGCAGATGACCGCCAGCCTGGTGGAACCCGTAACCCTGAAACTCGATCCCGAGCCGTCGAGGCCCGGTCGCATCCGCATAGAATTCCTCTCGCCGACAGAATTGAAGCACGAGCATAAAATCGCCGAGCGCCCCGAATTTCCTATCCTTTTCGGACGTATCCGCGACCGTATCGGCACCCTGACAGCCCTGTACGGAGGTGGTCCGCTCGAAATGGATTATCAGGCCCTCGGAGCCCGTGCCGGGCTGGTGAAAATGACCGGTTGCGCTATGCGCAGAGAAGAGTCCAGGCGCCGCAGCAGCCGTACCGGTCAAACTCATTCAATAGGTGGCTTCCTGGGAACAGCCGACTACGAAGGCGACCTCAGCGAATTCCTCCCGTGGCTCGAAGCGGCCCGCTACACCGGCGTAGGCCGACAGGCTGTCTGGGGCAAAGGAGAAATCCGGCTATGCCCATCTGCCGGTACCGCTGAGGTACCCGGAATGGAGAAATGTGGCACGCGGAACCCAAGCGGCGTCTGAGCGTGGCGAGTAACGGATGATTGGAGGTACGCTGCGGCCGTCGTCGACTTCTTCAATGAGGCCGCGACTCGTGAGTCGCGGAATTGTACAGAAGGGCGCGCACGAGTTTCGCCGAGGGGCACTTCAAACGATCTAAATCCATGTTGTCGCGCGATGCCATAACT
>JAUZEU010000259.1 GCA_030838885.1 Bryobacterales bacterium
GGAGAGCCGCTGTTCGATGGTCTGGACCTTCATGCGTTGGGGTTTTCCATAACCGAACGCAAGACTTCGGAATACGCCACCCATCTTGTGCTCGAGAGGGCGTAGAGACAGGGCTGCATACCATCGGGATGCGTTTGCCCTGCCTCTACCAGCGCGTCGTTGTAGAAATCTGGCAGAAAATGTGCATGAACATCAATACGAGTGAACCCCATAAAACCTCCTCAATACATCTCCACCGAATCTCCTTTTTTCGGCGCCGGAACAGGTCGGCGCAAGAATCACTCGAATCGCTAACCCTTTCCATTCCGGTAGAGACAAGTGCATGCGCGGGGCCAAAGCGACCAGTAGTATTACCTGTGTCTAAAGTAGTTGAATTAATGCTGGCTGCGGGACCGGAGCGCGCATCGGCTAGACAGCGTGTCTGTCGAATGCTCAACACCTGCTTCGACAGGTCTCTGGCGCTGCGACACGCGATGATCCCTTGACGCGGCAGAAGTATTGCGGGCGAAAACAGTAGGACAGTCAAGAAACCTCGCTCATCGGCGAGCCGAAGGAGGCCAGTTTTCGCGAGGATGGGCCCGCTGAGAGGATGGGCCGCTGATGAGTGCGGTCGAAATCGAGGCCCTCTAAGGCGACGAACGCCTGTAAGCCCAAAGCCCTCAGAACGCCGATGTGGCGAAGATCGACTCAGGTCAATTCAACTGAATGCGCACGAAAGATGAAATGCTTTACGTACCCTGTTGGGCGGAGCGCGCGCTATTCGCGCCATTGGTGTTGACGTTCTTCTAGCCTCTCGCGGTAGATCGTTAGAGCGCCCTTAAACTGTCGACGACGTGTCGCTCCCGCGACAGACGAACGCCGGGTGTCCCAGGTCGGCAGACAAGCATTTGTCCATGTCCTAGGCCCTAGGCCTAGGAGCTGACGAGTAAAGAAACGAGTGAACAGCACAAACAGCGCGAGTCCTATGCGGCCAGTGCTCGCGAAACGTCTTTGGAATAAGACATGCATAACGGCTTTACAGGTGATTCAAAACATGTCAACTACAACAAGGGACACGACAGAAGCAATCTCCACCTCAGGGGTGACTGTTCCCGACACTAGACTTGCTCGAGAAGCGACGGAACTGGTGCGCGACACCGAATCTCCCTTGCTGTTCAATCACTCGACTCGTGTGTATTATTTTGGCTCGCTTGCGGGAAAGAAGCTGGTTTTGAAGTTCGATCCCGAGCTGCTTTACATTGCCGCGATGTTTCACGACATGGGATTGACGCCGAAGCACAGCAGTAAGTCGGACCGGTTCGAAGTAGATGGTGCGAACGCCGCGCGAACGTTCCTGCGCCATCACAATATCGCTCAGCAGGACATCGATACCGTGTGGACAGCGATCGCGCTTCACACTACTCCGGGAATTCCGCAGTACATGCATCCGGTGGTTGCGCTATTGACCAACGGCGTCGAGATGGATGTTCTCGGAATCGCCTACTCGGAATTCTCCGACGCTGATCGCGAAGCGATCGTCGCCGCGTATCCCCGCACCGAGCACTTTAAAGAAGACATCATCCAGACCTTTTACGACGGCATCAAGCACAAGCCTGAGACGACATTCGGCAATGTGAAGGCAGATGTATTGGCGGACAAGGATCCGAAGTTCCAGCGCATGAACTTCTGCAGTATCATCCGCGGTTCGCAGTGGAAGGGCTAAGACCATGAACGCAGGGTCAGCGAGAAACATCGTCCTCGTGCACGGCGCTTTCGTGGACGGGTCCACATGGCAAGGGGTCTACGACGTGCTCAAGCAGGACGGCTACAACGTTGCCGTCGAGCAGGACCCAACGCTGTCGCTCGAGGGTGACGCCGCAGCGACTCGGCGGGTCATCGGCACGCAGGACGGGCCTGTCGTTCTCGTCGGCCACTCCTACGGCGGGGCGGTCATCACCGCGGCCGGCACGGACCCGAAAGTGGCGGTGGTGGTGTACATCGCGGCGTTCGCGCCGGACGAGGGTGAGTCGGTGAACACACTCAACGGCAATTCGTCGCACGAATCAATCCTGCCGCCGAAGGACGGCTTCGTGTTCCAGGATCGGGAGAAGTTTCCCGCGTCGTTCGGCGCCGACCTCAAGCCCGAGTTGGCCGCGTTCATGGCAGACTCGCAGGTCCCGTGGGGCGTGGGCGCCGGAGGCAGGTCGATCACCAAACCCCCCTGGCGGGTCAAGCCGAGCTGGTCCTGGTCGCGACCGAGGATAGGATGATCCCCCGGCCGGCGCAGCGCGCCATCTCCAAGCGGGCCGGTTCGACCGTGGTCGAGGTGGCGGCCGGCCACGCCATCTACATATCGCAGCCGGCCCCGGTGGTCGCTCTCATCGAGCAGGCCGCGCCGTCCGCGGTAGCGGCGCGATAACAGGCACGATTCCAAGGAGCAGACATGCCGACCATCACGACGAAGTCGCTCCCAGGTTTCCATCTGTGCGCATCGGGCCATCGCGGTGATAGGAGTGGAATGGACATTTCGGCGCATTAACCGGGATGTGATTGAAGTTAAATTGAAGCTGAATGTCTTAACGACCGCCCGACCGCAACCGGGGGCCGGCTCGCGGCACTGAAGGGCGAGACCGCGCGGGCGATGCGGGATGGTGCTTAGCGCGCTCGATGATCACCTTAAGAGAAAGTTACGAGGATTGGAGCGATCAGGAAAAACGATGAATTGGCAACACAGCCGAATACAGCCCATCGCGCGCCGTGTTGATGGACTCTATGTGGTGTCCGATCAGCGTGAGACGTGCGATCCCTTTTGGGATAGCGATTGCATTCCTTTTCGCCGGAAAGGATATTCATGGTCACCTTAGAGGAAGCCCGCAGGGTCATTGAGGCTGCCGAACCGAAAGCCAGTGAAATCAGACAACCCATGAACATTGCGGTGGTCGACGAAGGCGGCAACCTGGTCTCCCACGTTCGCATGGACGGCGCTTGGATCGGCAGCATCGATATCTCTATCAACAAGGCCTACACTTCCCGCGCGTTCGATATTTCGACAAAGGATCTCGCGCAATATTCGCAATCGGGCGGGCAATTCGTCGGAATCCATGTGTCCAACCATGGGCGCGTGATGGTGTTTGCCGGCGGCATTCCGCTGACGCGGGGCGGAAATATGGTAGGCGGCGTGGGAGTGAGCGGGGGTTCCGGAGAGCAAGATCACACCGCAGCGGAAGCTGGAGCGAAAGCATTCTAGTCTCCCGTCACCATGGTTCGTGAATTAAATACTCCGGCCCATAACAGGGGAGAACATCTACAATTCAGACTCATGTTGTACCAGAATTAATAAGCTACATATTTCGGTGACCGGAGACTAGATTCTTAAAGGAGCGAATTTTTATGGCAAGCAATCGTGGAGTGGTATACGTCGGGCCGGGAAAAGTTGAAGTCCGGTCGATCGATTTTCCGAAGTTATCACTGGGATCGCGGAAGTGCGAGCACGGCGTGATCCTTAAGGTGGTGAGCACCAACATCTGCGGCAGCGATCAGCATATGGTGCGAGGGCGTACTACGGCTCCTGCCGGTATGGTCTTGGGACATGAGATCACCGGCGAAATCATCGAAAAAGGCAGGGACGTAGAGTTCTTGAACGTGGGCGACCTGGTTTCCGTCCCTTTCAACATCGCGTGCGGACGCTGCCGAAACTGCCGGGAGGGCAAGACCGGGATTTGTTTAAACGTCAATGGCGATCGGGCAGGGGCCGCTTTCGGCTACGTCGACATGGGTGGATGGGTCGGCGGCCAAGCCGATTACGTGATGGCGCCTTACGCCGATTTCAACCTCCTCAAATTTCCCGACAAGGACCAAGCTCTGGAGAAGATCGAAGATCTTACGCTGCTTTCCGACATCTTCCCGACGGGCTACGATGGAGCGGAACAGGCGGGAGTAACGACCGGAGCGACTGTGTACGTGGCGGGTGCCGGTCCTGTAGGGCTCGCCTGCGCCGCCGCATGTCAGTTGCTGGGAGCCGCGGTAGTTATTGTTGGAGACATGATTCCGGAACGACTTGCCCAGGCGAGAAGGTTCGGATGTGAAACGATTGATTTGCGCGAGCGGGTTCCGCTGGGGGAACGCATCGCCCAGATCCTCGGTGTTCCCGAAGTCGATTCGGCCGTTGACTGCGTGGGCTTTGAGGCGAAGGGCCAAGCCGAGCAGACCGGAACCGAGCAACCTGCAACTGTGCTGAATTCGCTAATGGCGGTGACGCGTGCCGGCGGAGCGATCGGCATTCCCGGACTGTATGTCACTGACGATCCGGGAGCTAAGGACGCCAATGCGAAGCAGGGAGTCTTGGGTCTGCGAATTGGTCTTGGCTGGGCTAAATCCCACAGGTTCGGTACGGGTCAGTGTCCTGTGCTCCGTTACAACCGGCAACTCATGATGGCCATCCTGCACAACAAGGTGGCTGTCGCGAAGGCGGTGAATGTCAAGGTGCTGCCCTTGGAGGATGCGCCGCGAGGCTACAACGCTTTTGACAAAGGCGCTGCGGAGAAGTTCGTGCTGGACCCGCACGGGATCGCAAGATCACGTCGAGCCGCCGCGGAACTTGTAGAAGCGCGAAGCTAAGCTTCCGCACATTATGCCACGAGCGCCCGTTACGACGCTATATTCGTTCAAACCAATGCGGGTTCGGGCCTGCACAAAGTCGTCACGCAGAGGACCCTAACCGCTATGGCTAGACTTTACGGCGGCTCGCGCTTGCAGCCGCCTGACTCCGGTTTTGAGCACCCCAAGACCTTCCATGCAAGCCCGACATACTGCTAAAGGAGAAATGCGATGCCTGCCAATCCAGCCAAGACGCTGCTCAGCCCGGATAATCATTCGCTGCTGATGATCGACCACCAATATCTACAGATGCTCACCATTCGCTCGCACGACGCGAGCGAGCTCATCAACCATGCCGTGGCGCTAGCCGAGGCGGCAGCGATCTTCAAAGTGCCAATGCTGACCACGACTGCCTTCAAAGAGCGTCAGGGTTTGGTCGCGCCTCTGGCCGAGGCGACCAAGGCAGTCAAGCCGATCGACCGGACCACTCTCAATTCCTGGGAAGACCCGCGTATCGTCGACTGGGTAGAGAAGACTGGACGGAAGAAGCTCGTGATCGCCGGGCAGTGGACCGAGGTGTGCGTCGCTATGCCTGTCCTGTCCGCGCTCGACGCGGGCTACGAGGTGTATGTCGTCACAGACGCCTGCGGCGGTGCCTCGTGCGAAGCCCACGACATGGCTGTGGAACGGATGGTGCAGGCGGGCGCACGCCCGATCACGACCTGGGCCTATGTCTCCGAACTGCAGCGCGACTGGGCACGTGCGGCAACCGCCGAACGGGTCACCAAATTATTCGCAGAGCGGGGCGGCGCCTTTGGCCAGGGCCTGCTGTGGGAGTGGGACCTGCTGAGCCTAAAGGAAGGCACACGATGAGCCGGCGGAGTAGCAATCGCGATCAAGGCGGCCGTCAAACGGCCATGAACGACTGCCGGGAAGCGTCACTATGAACGTCACTATTCTTTAACGCAGCGTTGCGCGGATCGACCGTCCAACGGTGCAAACGGGCATGACGCCAGAACATCGTGTTCGTCCGCTCATTCCCTCAGGTGACTCCAAGGCAACTGACCCTTTTCTTCTCCTGATGGAGGACTGGTTTCCACGCGGGGTGTTTGACAGGCATCCACACAGGGGCATGGAGACTGTCACCTATGTGATCGATGGGCGGCTTGATCACTACGACAACTACGGCAACAAGGGCTCACTGTTGCCCGGGAATGTGCAATGGATGACGGCGGGACGTGGCATCATTCACAACGAACAGCCGCCGAATGGCGTCACGGTTCACTCTCTGCAACTCTGGGTCAATCTTCCCGCCGCCGACAAGATGGTCGAACCACGAACTCAAAACCTGGTGGCTGCCGATCTGCCTCTGCGGCGCGAGCGGGGCGCTGAAATCCGCGTTTTCTCCGGAAGGTCAGGAGATGTGATCGCGCCGACAACGAACTATTCGCCGGTCACTATGATCGAAGTGCGACTGGAAGCCGGGGCGTGCATTCGGCAGGAACTGCCTGCCGATTACAACGCATTCCTTGTCGTGCTGCAAGGCGACGGCTTGATCGGCGGTGACCAATCGCCGGTACACGCCGGCGATGTAGTCTGGTTGACACGAACAGATGACGACGGCCTTTCAGAAGTGAACATCGCCGGCGGCACTGCGCCTTTGCGCGTTCTGCTCTATGCGGGCCGACCTCTTCGCGAGCCGGTGGTGGCACGGGGTCCCTTCGTCATGAATACCGAAGAGCAGATCCGCCAGGCAAATATTGATTACCGGGAAGGCCGGTTCGGGCCGGGCGGGCGGTAGGCGACATTCTTGTCACGCCCTTGCGTGCCGTTCCTCGAGTCGAGACGGCACAGGCATCATCAGCGCAAGGAGCTGACCCGAGGTAGCTGGGATTACATCCCAGCCGCCGCCCAACGCCTTGATTAGGAGAACGCTCGCGTCCATGCGGCGTCGCAAGATGCCAACCTCGTTCCGCTCGTTTTGTAGCTCAATCGTCTCAGCGGAGACAACCTGAAGGTAGGGGTCGGCGCCAAGCTGGCATCGATTCGTAAAGATCTCGACTCCCCGCGCGGCCTCGGCCACCGCCTCCTGCTGCCCAGCTTCATGCTCCAGTATGCTGAGCGCGGCGAGATTGTCCTCCACTTCCTGAAACGCGACGAGGGCGGTCTGGCGGTAGTTGGCGACGGTGGCGTCGTAGTTCGCCCGCGCGCCTTCCGATGTGGCGCGGCGCCGGCCGTCAAAAACCATCTCCAACAGCATAGAAGGACCGACGGCCCAGAAGCGGCTCGGCCAGGTGAACCAATTCGCGATCGAGTTTCCTCCGAGACCACCGGTGGCGCTTAAGGCGGCGCGCGCGATACCGATGCCTTCATTCGCCTCTCCCACACGGCGCTCGCCTATGGCGATGTCGGGACGCCGCTCGAGGAGCTGAGAGGGGACACCGACCGGGATGACCGGCGGCTCAAGGTTTAAGGGCGCGGGTGCGAGAGCAAACTCCGCCGGCGGTTTTCCAATCAGAATCGTGATAGCGTGTTCATATTGAGACCGCATCACTGCGATATCAGTGTCCTGAACGCGTGCGGTGTCCAATTGCGTTCGCGCTTGAATTACGGCAGACTCCGGCGCAGCGCCTCCGTCCAGCAGATTCATGGTAAGTTTCGACATGTCGGCGTACTGGTCCACGGTCTGGTTCAGCAACCTTTGCTGAGCGTCGGCGCTGCGCAGCTCGAAATGGTCCACTGCCAATTCGGCGTGCAGACTGAGAGCGGCGGTCGCAAGATCAGCGGTAGTAGCTTGCGCCTCCTCCCCCGCAGAGTGACAGTGCGACGTATCCGGCCCCACAAGTCAACCTCGTAGGAAAGGTCGAATGGGAGGGTGAATCCGGATCTCGAACTGGTACCGACGTTAGAGGGAAAATAGGGCTGGTTTGGCGAATAGCGCAAGGATTCAATATTAGAGCCTCTCCATTAAGATTCTGACGTTTTCCGGCAGGAAAACGAAGTTATTGAGCGAGCCCGGCAGCGAGTTGTGGGATGATGACAA
>JAUZEU010000261.1 GCA_030838885.1 Bryobacterales bacterium
TACGCTCGGTGATGAACTGCGCAAAAGACGACATGAGAAACTTCCTAACCAGTGGGCTCTAACTTGTCCCTTTCGTCTGTAAGTTGTTGAAAACGTGCGCCCGTAGCTCAGTTGGATAGAGCGGCTGGCTTCGAACCAGTAGGTCGGGTGTTCGAATCACTCCGGGCGCACCAGTCTTTTTAACCAGCAACTCAACTTGGTCTCTGAACGCTCTGTTTCGTAGCCAGGCGGGTAGCCACCGGGTTCAAAGCGTCATCCATTCGTGTCGCGGTCTCCCGTTTAGTCTCTTCCATCAGGTGCACATAGATCTGCCGCGCCCTGGGCGGTCAGAATCGCCACAGCACTATGGCGTAAGTTGTGGATGCGCATCTTCGGGACGCCGGCCTTTGACAGGATGCGTTCCTGAAAACGGCGCAAACTCCGCGTTCATCCAGCGGAGTACCAATTAAGGTTGTAAACACGAGGTTCCACGGGTTGCCCTTCCATCCCGAGCCCGCCCAGTCTTCCGAGTGTTGCTACCTGATTCAGCGCGCGCCGAAGGGCGGCTATCGTCGCAGCCGGAACATCGATCTCTTGGTGTGACCCTTCCGTCTTGGGCTCTATCAGCGTCAGGACTCGATTGTGAAACGGCTGGCTCGAGCAGCGCCGATGAACTGAGTGCGGCCCTTGTGCGTACCGCGTATCGGCTGGGCAGGGTACCCTGCCTGGCGGTGCTCTGTT
Source organism: Bryobacterales bacterium (assembly GCA_030838885.1). Classification (GTDB taxonomy): domain Bacteria; phylum Acidobacteriota; class Terriglobia; order Bryobacterales; family Bryobacteraceae; genus BOG-234. The sequence continues at coordinate 721 of JAUZEU010000261.1, forward strand.
CCGGCCCGCACTGGTTTGCCTCGCTGCTGGGCACGGGGTGGCGCCGATACCTCGAGAAACATGCAATGGCAGACAGTAGAAGCGAAGGCTAAGGATCGGGTGGAATAGCCGCGAGCCGCAAGGCAGAACATTAAACCCGCTCTAGCCTTACAGAACTTTACTATTCCAACCCGCAGCCAGCCGTCTATCGAATTAGATGAGGACTGATGAGGGTGAAGCGGGCGGGAGGAAAACAGGTGTATCGTCCAACCGCTGCGCCGAGCACCTGGTAATTATCGATGAGATCTGTGCCTGCGTGGGGAAGCTTGACACTCTTTCAACTGGAATTCGCAAAGCCGTCGAGCAGAATGATCCGGGCGGGCTGGCCGTACTTAAGCAGGAGTTTGACAGGATTCGCGAGCAAATCATAAAACAGGCCCGACGCCTCGCCTTGTGTCGTGCGGAACACGGTTGCTGAAGAGCGCTCGATAGCAGGCAGGGCTGCTATGGGGGATGCTGGGCGAAGGCTAAAGAGCAGCGGGCGAGGTGGAACTGAATCACTATATTTTGAGCTTTTACCTAATATCGGCTGGGTAACGCCCTAAACCAGGGCAACCTGTTCCTCTTGAAGAGCGGTTGCTTTCGCCCGGATGGCTTGCCGAATGCGGGAGTAGTCAACGGAGTCCGCAAGGTCAATGTTGCAGCTCCGGTCATGATGTTTACTGATCGCCCCGCCTTCCCCGTACTTCTCTGCAATAGCCGCCGAATTGTTTACTGCCTCCCGGTGACGACCCCGGAGTTCTTATCCGGTTGCTCAATGCGCGCAGGTTAGTCTATTTGGCACGTCGTGAAACGGGTGAAAAAGACGAGGCAAAGCGAAGACTGGAGGCGGTGGACGCCACCGCAGCAGCATAGACGAACGGCGGATCTCAGCTATCACTCGAGCCGCGTTGCCCCACAGGAACGGAGTTCCCTCGGCAGTGGTAGCAAGCTGCAATCCCCATCAACTTTCAACAACCGCTTCGACTTACGCTCGAGCCACTGGCACGTTCCAGAAGATCTTCACTAAGATCGAAGGTGATAAGTTACCGGCGCACTTACCGCATGCTTGCAGCATAGTCGGCGTACATCTTATCCATCTGTGCCTCGGCGGCACTGCCCGGATGAATCACAACACGATAACGAAAGCGCAGTTCCTCGCCAGGCTTTAACGTCATGCTGCCATCCTCCGTCTGATTCTTTCCGAGGTCTTTCACACCGAAAATGTTGGCTGCGAACATACCATAGCCTCTGGTGTGCCAATAAGTAGGGTGTCGCGGATTCCCGGGCGGGTCGAAGATGGCGATGCCCAGCTTCTCACCCAGCGGAGTTTCGCCGGAGTAGTCAGCCCAATTCGCACGGGTGCCGCGAACCTCAGCCTCTTTCTTGCGTCCCTCTGAACTGGATATCAGCCCGGTCCGCTTCGGCTCCTTCGGGCGTGTTTCACCGCCCGCTGCTTTCGGTAAGTACTCCGGATCCGGCTCTTCGAGCCATGGCGCCACACGAACTCCAAACGAGCCCTCATGAGTATCCCCGAACTTAGCCGTCACAATGGCCCTGACGACTATATCGAAATCGACCATGCGGACCCCCGGGTTCGAATAGAAAGTAATTGAGCGTGTGTCGGCGAGCAGCGGAGCACCAGCCCCGTCCACCCAGTTGAAGGACGCTTTGATCAATCCCGTTTTGCTGCCGCTGTCAATCCGCTCCACCTTGTCGAGAACAATCTTGCCCTTCCTGCCTGGATTGAATGCTTCATTTGCCCAATAGTTCAGGCCATTCAGATCGGCGTGGCCAAAGGCCAGTCCACGGTGGTGAGGATGATCTTTGCTGTCGCCGGGCGCGTCTTCCAGTGGAAATTGGCGTGTGACCTGAGTTCCGGATGCAGCACGTAATGGCCACAGATATGGTTTCACGACATCGGAACCGATGAACAAGGCGGTAAACGGCTTCCCGTCTATATCCACGTTGATCCGGTCTTTCAGCTGGGTAATCTTCACCTGTGCAAACAGCGGACAGGTCAGCGCAACAAGTCCCGGCAGTGCCAGCTTCATGAATGCTTTCATTCTGGTCACCGGTATGTTTTGTCGTCCAGATGCGTCAGGTCCGTTCCCTCTTTCAGAACGCCCACTGTCACAATCCCGAATGTGAAAACGGTTGTACCCGGCTCCAGGTGGCCGCCGAATGCCTTATCCGGAGTGGCAAGCGTAATATGAGCGTGGATTCTGCCATCCATGATGTAACCGTTCATGCTGATCAAGTCGGCAGGCATCGTCGGATCCTTGACAAACATGTTCTTCGAGGGAAAGTCCCGGTTGCTCACCTGGTGAATGTGATAGCCGCGAACCCCACCAGCTCCGGCGAGTATGACGGCATTCTTGATTTTCTCCGCCTTGACCATCTTCTCCAAACCCGCCAGCAGGTCTGAATTGTATTTGAAGCGAAAGATCAGGACCCGATCAAATTGCGTCGGAATAGCATACACGTCAGGAACCTTATCGCTGTTAGCCTTAGCGTCATCGGCCGGCGTGGGCGCGGCGTTGACGATCTCCCTGCGTGACTCCTGCGCCATAGCTGCGGCGCTGATTGCTACCAAAATCCATAAAATTTTCATGTTTGATCACCAATAGCTCGTTAGACTACCAAACGACCTTCGCCGCTACCTGGATTATGCGACCAGGCTGGGCACTCAGGATTCGACCAAAGCTTCCGGAAGCCACCGACGTGTTCGGCTGATCGAAGCGCACCTGATTAAACGCATTGAAAAACTCGCCGCGAAGCTGCACCCTGACTTGTTCGCGTAAAGGAATTTCTCTGATCAGGGTAAAGTCGGTATTACTCATGCCCGGCCCGTTCATGATGTTACGACCGGCGTTTCCATAGATCCCTCTGGGTAGTTGCGCAATCGGTACGAAGGCCGCTGTATTGAAGTACCGATTGATATACGCGTTGCGTGACGGACGATCCACGGACAGATCGGCGTAAGTCACTCCCGGGATAAGTTGTGCGTGCTGGAGTGCAGTTTGCCCCGTTCCGTTCAACGCTATATCAGTTCCCATAACGAAAGTAAGCGGCGCACCTGTCTGGATCGAATGCAAGGCGCCGATGCTCCAGTCTTCCAGAAGAGCCGACGCAACTCGGTTGGTGAACTTATGGTTCTGAGTCCACAGCCAGCTTAAGTTGAAAACGTGGGTGCGATCAAAGTTTCCCCGTCCCTTATCCGCCTTGATATCGAATGGATTACCGTTACCGGGCGTCAGCCCTGCCTCAGGGGCCACAACATTATCCAGCGCCTTGGAAAACACATACGATGTCAGGAAGGAGAACCCGTGGCTGAACCGCTTGTTCACCTTAAGTTGTGCACTATGGTAACCAGCGCGGTAATCGTTGCCGAGAAACCGGGACTGGGGGTTGAAGAGGCCGATTGTCTCCGGAAAATAGACACGGTTGTTCACGTTTTGAGCGGATGGTGCCGCGCCAGTAATGGGATCGGGTTTGAAAACCGCAGCATCCCAGTGACGATGTCCCTCGAGTTTCTGTGTAAGCTTACCCGCGTACGTCAGCTCAATGGCCAGATCATTCGTGATCTGACGCTCGATCGTCAGATTCATGGACTGCGTGTAGGGTACTACCAGGTGCGTATCGGTGGTCACCAGATTCGCGGGCAGGGGGAACGCACATTGCACGCCAGGAAACTTTGCAACTGGTACGCAACCGAAGTTACCAGGCAGAGCGCCCGATGGTGGCAATGGTCTGTTGAGTGAACCATAAGGGTTATCGAGCCTGCCTCCGTTCAGCAGGTCGGTGCCTGCAAACGGAGCTTCTGACGTATGGACCACATTTGCGCTCAGTTGGGCAAAGAAGATTCCATACCCGCCTCGCACGCTGGTCCTG
>JAUZEU010000760.1 GCA_030838885.1 Bryobacterales bacterium
CGGAAAAATGTCTGATTCGGAACTGATCACCTGGGTGGTTCCGGCCACATCGAAAACGCGAGCCCGGCACGCAGGCGACAACAACTAACACAGGGAGATCCATTCCATGACGGGACAGGGCATGACGGGACAAAGCAGAAGAAACTTTCTTCACACGGCGGCCGCAGCCGTGGCTTCAACCTCAGCTTCACGGCTGTGCGGGGCCGACGACAAGGTGAACGTCGCGATCATCGGACTCGGCAGTCGCGGCCGTAATCACATGGACGCTTATGCGACGTTGCCCGACGCCCGTATCGCGGCGCTTTGCGATGTGGACCAGGCTGCGCTCGAACGCGGCCAGGTACAAGTGGAAAAACTGACCGGCCACAAACCAAAGGGTTACTCCGACATGCGGCAGGTCTTCGATGACAAGGAGGTACAGGCTGTATCCATGCCTTTGCCGAACCACTGGCATGCTTTGTCGACCATCCGGGCCTGCCAGGCCGGCAAGGACGTTTATATCGAGAAGCCTGCGTGTCACAACCCATTTGAAGGGCAGATGATGGTCGAAGCCGCGCGGAAATACAAGCGCATGGTGCAGGTCGGATCACAAGGCCGGAGCGTCAGCCACAAGATCAAGGCTGTGCAGTTGTTGCGGGATGGCGTGATCGGGAAGGTGTACCTCGCTAAAGGGCTATGCTTCAAGCGTCGTCCCTCTATCGGCCATAAGCCGGACGCGCCTGTGCCGCCGGGTTTGGATTGGGATAAGTTTCTCGGTCCCGCACCGATGCGCGCGTATAACGAGAACAGGTTCCGTTATAACTGGCACTGGTTCTGGGACACCGGCAATGGCGATATCGGCAATCAGGGCGTGCACGAGATGGATATTGCGCGCTGGGGTCTCGGCAAGGAAGGTTTACCGCAGGGCGTTTCGTCGACCGGAGGGAAATATGTTTACGACGACGACCAGGAGACACCGAACACTCAACTTGCCACGTTTGACTATGGCGACGCGGAATTGATGTTCGAGGTCCGGGGTATCATGACCGGCTCCGAAGGCGGTCTCCCGACAGCCTCGAACAACACGGTCGGCAACCTGTTCTATGGAAGCGACGGATGGATGGCTCTGGACGGAGCGGGTTATAAGGTCTACAAGGGCGAAAAGAGCGAACTGGCAATGGAAGAGCACGGAAACACTCGCGGCGACGCTGGTCCGCACATGGAGAATTTTCTTGCGGCGGTGCGCAGCAGAAACTATCAGGACTTGCATGCCGACGTGCAGATCGGGGTTACCTCGGCGAATCTCTGCCACCTGGCCAATATCAGCTACCGCCTGAAGCGGAGGCTCGACTTCGACCCTGTGGCCGGGAAATTCACCAAAGACGAGGATGCCAATCGCATGATGACTCGTTCGTATCGCGCGCCTTACGTCGTGTCCAAAAAGGTTTAAGCATCGGTTCCTGAATAACAAAGCGATGAAAATGATTCGAACCCTCTTTATAGTCGTGTTTGCAGCCCTGTCGCTGGACGCGCAGGTAAAAATAACTCCGGGAACCGATCGTATCTCGGTGGAGATCGATGGGCAGCCTTACACGGATTACTTCCTTTCCGCAGACGGAAACAAGCCATATGTGTATCCGCTCCGGACTGCTTCGGGCACTCTGGTGACGCGCCACTTTCCTATGGAGGAAGTCCCTGGCGAGACGCAGGACCATCCGCATCATCGCGGCATGTTCTTTGCTCACGGGGATATTAACGGAGTCAATTTCTGGGCCACTGAGCGGAGCGTGAAAGATCCCAAACAAGGCAGGATGGCCTTGAAGAAGGTGGTCGAGGCAAAGGGGGGAGCGAAGTCCGGGACGATCAAGGCTGTCTTCGATGGCCTGGATCCCGAAGGGAAACCGATGATGACCGAAACCCGGACCCTCACGTTCTACCCTGGCCCGGAACTGCGCATCATCGACTTCGAGATCCAAATCGATGCACTCCGGCAACTCAAATTCGGAGATACCAAAGAAGGCACTTTCGGGATTCGTCTTGCCACTCCTTTGTCGGAAGCCCGAAGCGGCAGGATGGTAAACGCAGAGGGCGGGCAAACCGAAACGAATGTCTGGGGAAAGCAGTCACCCTGGGTAGACTACTTCGGACCTTTGGACGGCAAAACGGTCGGTGTGGCCATCATGGATCACCCCTCGAATCCGCGGTACCCAACCTATTGGCATGCGCGCGCCTATGGCTTGTTCGCGGCGAATATCTTCGGTGTCCGGGACTTCACGGGGGACAAGTCCAGGGATGGCAGCATGACGATTGATGCCGGGAAGTCAGTTACATTTCGCTACCGCGTGGTGATTCATCCGGGCGATTTCCAAACTGCCAGGGTCGCTTCGCTCTATGAGCAGTACACCTCCCGGAAATGAGGGATCGTCATGCGCATTACCCGATTTGAGACAGCTTTGTTTGTTGCCTCGCTGGGACTGGCTTTCGTTGCCGGTTCCCGGGCCCGCCCCGCTTCTGATTTGGAATGGCTCAAGGCCCGGTATGGAGCCTGGGGTGGACCGGGCGTTGAGGCTGTGCCTGGTCCCATGGACTCTGTTCTGGTCAAAGACTACGCTCCAAAATCCTCGATCGTGGCGCGGGAGACTTCCATTGCAAAAGCCCGTAACCCCGTGATTGACATACATGCCCATGTGAACGCAAACACCCCGGCCGAAGTGCAGGCATGGGTACGCACCATGGACGAAGTCGGGATCGAAACAACCATCATTCTGACGGGAGCCACGGGCGCAAAGTTTGACAAGCTGGTTGACCTCTATCTCAAGCCGTATCCAACTCGTTTCCAGTTATATTGCGGACTCGACACAACGGGTTTCGATCAGGCGGATTATCCGCAGCGCGCGGTCGCCGAACTGGTACGCTGCTACCGCAAGGGCGCGCGTGGCGTCGGCGAACTGACCGACAAGGGATACGGCCTCAGCGGCGACACCAGGTTGCCACGCACACGGCGGCTGCACCCGGACGATCCGCGCCTGGACGCATTCTGGACTAAATGTGCTGAACTCAAAATCCCCGTCAGCGTCCACATTGCGGATCATCCCTCCTGCTGGAAGCCGCTCGATGTTTATCAGGAACGCACGCCTGATTACCAGCATTTCAACCTGTACGGGAAAGACGTACCGTCCTATGAAGAGCTGATCGCCATCCGTGACCGCATGCTGGCGGGGCACTTGAGGACCCGATTTATTGCCTGTCACCTGGGTAACCAGGGTCATGACCTGACTGCACTCTCGAAGGAACTGGACAGCCACCGCAATCTCTACCTGGACATTTCTGCCCGGGACTACGAAGTTGGACGCACTCCGAGAGCTGCTGCTAAGTTTCTGTCTGCGTACCGGACCCGGGTGCTGTTCGGCTCCGACATGGGGCGTGAAAAGAGCATGTATCAGGCCTGGTGGCGCTTATTTGAGAGCGCCGATGAGTTCATGCCCGGGCGCATGTGGTGGCGGTATTACGGACTGGAACTCCCCGCTCCCGTTCTCACCAGCCTGTATCGCGAGAATGCGAGCAGCCTGATGAACCGCGATCCGCTATAGCTCAGCGATCGCGCGGTCAGACCGATAGCCCCACGTTTCACAGACGGGCAAAAACGTTCGTTCCGTCGGTCTTCGCCCCCGCAGATCCTGGAAGCGTGCCGAGACGTACGATTACAACCGATCTGAAAAATTTCTTTGACTGGAAGAAATATTTATGATTATATAGACTCATTCATCGCTTCCGGGAATTCACGTCGATTCCTGCGGATCGGATCAACCGTTTTGCTCCGGTACTCAGAGCAGGTTGCCCGCTTCGTCCTGAGAGTACCCACGCGTGTTGGGTCGCTGAACATCGATCGACAAGTTTTGTAAAGAGGAGACTATGATTCGAATCTTCGTTGGCTGCCTCATATGCCTGGGCATACTGAACGCCGCCGAGCCAACCGGCACATTGGCCGGTACAGTCCTGGACCCCAGTGGAGCGGTTATCGTTGCGGCGAAAGTGCTCGCAACCAATACGCAAACGGGCCTGACGCGCGAAATGCAGACCGGAAGCGACGGTGGCTTTGTCCTCCCGCTCCTGCCTGTCGGAACCTATAAAATCGGCGTTGACGCGACCGGCTTCGGTCACTATGAACAAACCGGAATACTGCTTGCGGCAGATCAGTCTGCAACGGTGCAAATGCATCTCAGAGTGGGATCGGCGACCGATTCCGTTCAGGTAACGGCAAGTGCACAGATGTTGGAGGCTCGCTCCGGCGCCCTCAGTCAGGTAGTGAACCAACAGAAGATTGTCGAATTGCCTCTGGATGGCCGCAACGCGGCATCTCTGGTACTTCTCGCCCCCGGCGCCGTCGACTTGAAGGCAGGGAACGCGCAAGGCAGCGGCGATACCATTCAGACGGTGTCCTACCCGGGCGCTGTATCGGTCGCGGCCAACGGCGGCCGGGCGGATAGCGCCAACTACAACCTCGACGGCGGAAGCAACCAGGATCCTTACACGAACGTGAACAACCCGTTTCCCAATCCCGATGCCATCGAGGAGTTCAGCGTACAGACGAACAGCTTCAGCGCGGAATATGGCCGCGGTTCGGGCGCGATCGTCAACGTGGTAACGAAGTCGGGAACCAACGATTTTCACGGCAGCGCCTTCGAGTTCTTCCGAAACGGAGATCTGAATGCCCGAAACTTCTTTGCCGCAAACCATGATCAGCTCAAACGCAATCAGTTCGGCGGCAGTTTCGGCGGTCCCGCCATCAGGAACAAACTTTTCTTCTTCGGAACGTATCAGGGTACGCAGATTCGGGACGTGCAATCCGGTCTAAGCGCCACGCTGCCGACTGCGGCCGAGCGTGGCGGCGACTTTTCAGCCGTAAGCCGACAACTCGTCGATCCGCTCACGAAAACCCCATTCGCGGGTAACATAATACCGGCCAGCAGGCTCAGTCCGGTCAGCCAGAAGCTTATGCAGTATCTGCCGGTCCCAGGTTCCCCGGACGGAATCGTCTATTACAATCTCCCGGACAGCGAGCACGAGAACCAGTACATGGGCCGTGTCGACTATCTTGTCGGAAACCAGAGGATGTATGGACGATACCTGTATACGGGTTACCAGAAGAATCCCATCATAGGGACCGAGAACCTTCTGACGGCCACTCGGGGAGTCGACCTTCCCACTCAAAGCGCTTCATTCAATCACACGCTGACCATCGGTCCCACCCTGCTGAATAGTTTCATCGCGTCCTGGTCGCGGAGTAATTCCCAGGTTCTCAGCGGTGCTCCCTTCAGCCTGTCGGACCTGGGTGTCAGCAATGTCGCCCATTCCAATCCGGCTGAACTGGTTATCAGCGCTACGGGATACTTTTCCGTCAACAGCGGGCATCCGGGCGAGTTCGATCGCAGCAGCTTCCAAATCACAGATAGTCTGCATTGGGTGAAGGGAGCTCATGAAATTGCAGTCGGCGGCGACTTCCTGCGTTCGGCGGTCGACGGTATCAATACGTATCGCCAGAATGGCGCCTTCCGGTTTCAGGGCACCAGTTACTCGGGTAATCCGCTCGCGGACCTTATGGTCGGTTACGCCGATCGTTTCCTGCAGGGCGGGGGAGAATACACCTCCCGGCTCGGCAACGCGGGCAGTCTGTTCGTCCAGGACAACTTCAAGGTCAGGCCGAACCTGGTGCTCAGCCTTGGTCTGCGCTGGGATCCCTTTGTTCCGCCCGCTGAGCAAAAGGGAAGGTCAGAGTGCTTTGTGCCGGGGGCACAATCCACGCGGTTCCCGAACGCTCCGGCCGGATACCTTTATGCTGGTGATTCGAACTGTCCCGACGGCGGCGTGTACGCGAGCTGGAACCAGTTCGCCCCGCGGCTGGGCGCGGCATACAACCCGGACGGCGGCAAGACGGTAATCCGGGCAGGCGCGGGTCTCTTCTATCAGCCGCCGTTCATGGAGGCGTTCAACAATATGGCGGACAGCGCTCCGTTCAGCCCCCAGGTGCAGACATTCCGTGTTCCGTTTGGAAATCCGTATGCATCGACTTTCAACCCGTTTCCGGCACAGTTTGCGCCGATCATCCCGTCGAGCAGTGTCGCCTTCACCACGCCGCTTAGTCTCGCGGTTTCTTATTCTCATGACTGGAAGCCGTCGCGAGTGATGAACTGGAATCTGACTATTGAACGGCAACTCGTAGGTGACGTCCTAGTGCGCGGTTCCTATGTTGGCTCGAAAGGAACGCACCTCAGCTACAACACCGATATCAACGCGCCATTGCCGAGTGCGACCGCGACCGCGGACAACGAAGACGCGCGCCGCCCGTATCAACAATTTGTTCAGTTTACCCAGGATGTGTCAGGCGCTACCTCCACTTACCACGCGCTGCAGTTATCACTGGAAAAGCGGTTCTCCCACGGATTTACGGTAAGTGCCAATTACACGTGGAGCAAGAGCATCGATCCCGTCTCCTACTCGACCGACCTCGACACCATCAACGTGATCAATCCCTACAATGTCAATGCCTACCGGGCTGTGTCGGATTTCAATGTGCCGCAGCGCTTCGTTCTGAACTACCTGTGGCAGTTGCCGTCGCCGAAGGCAGGCCTGATGAGGAAGGCTTTCGGCGGTTGGGAAACCTCCGCAATCTGGACGTGGCAGAGTGGCTTCCCCCTCAACATTTCATCGGGGAATGACACTTCGTTCAGTAATCCCTCGCTGGGCAACGATCAAGCCCAACTGCTCTGCGTCCCCCACTACACCAGTGGATCCCAGACCGATCGAATTGGGAGCTGGTTCCAAACGCAGTGCTTCGGCATTCCCCAGGCCAACACGTTCGGAAACGCAGGCCGCAACATTCTGATCGGCCCCGGCACCTTCAATGTCGATTTCGGCGCTCACAAGCTGTTCACACTCACGGAGAAGATGAAGCTGCAGTTCCGGGCGGAGTTCTTCAATGCGTTTAATCACGCTCTGCTGAACAATCCCGATACGACCGTTTCGGACTCTAACTTCGGCAGGATCACCAGTGCCCGTGCACCTCGCACCGTGCAACTGGCGCTTAAGTTAAGCTTCTAGCAGTTACTTTCACCCTGAGAGCACACTCAATGTTTTCGAATACGAGACGTGCATTCCTGCGAGGCGCAATCAGCGCCTCGCCTCTTCTGGCCCAGGCAGGCACGACCGGGAACAGCAACAACTCAACCGAGGCACAATTTCCGGGCGTAGCTTACAGGAACTATCCCCGATGCCTCCCCAATTACCTGCGGCGACTCGCTTCCGCGGCTCGCGAGAAACGGGATGCGGAACTGGCGCGCATCGTTTCCACGCAAGCCGTTGATGAGCGGCAACGCTGGGCGCGAAAAACTCTGCTTGATCTGATTGGAGCCTTTCCTGAAAAGACCGACCTCAACGCAAAAGTAGTCGGTTCCTTTGAGCGGCAGGGCTACCGGCTCGAACGAATTGTGTACGAGAGCCGCCCCAAACTGTTCGTCTCTGCAAACCTGTATGTGCCAACCACAGGACGTCCTCCCTATCCTGGTGTACTGTTCCAGTTGGGGCATTCCTGGAATGGTAAGGCTTGGGGCTCTTATCAGAGAGCTTGCCAGGGCATGGCGAAGCTGGGTTTTCTTGTTCTGGCATTCGACCCTGCCGGACAAGGTGAAAGGGTGTATTATCCGGACAGTACCGGCGTGCGTACCCGCCTTGAAGGGGGCTCGGATGGCGAGCACACGATGCCAGGCAAGCAAATGCTGCTGGCGGGTAGTACGTGCAGCCAGTTCCAGCTTTGGGATGCCGTGCGCAGCCTGGACTATCTCGCGGCACATCCTCTTGCAGACTCCACGAAGTTGGCTTCCACCGGCCAGTCGGGGGGAGCGACACTCACCATGCTGCTGGCTGCGGTGGACGACCGCTTGAAAGCCGCAGCCGTCTTCAGTGGCAACACGGAAAATCTGGCGTGTAAGGATTTTCTTCCACCCGGTTCGACAGACGACGCCGAGCAGAACTTTATCGGAGCCGGCCCGCTCGGTTTCGACCGTTGGGACCTGTTTTATCCCTTCGCTCCAAAACCAATGCTGATTTCGATCAGCGATAAAGACAGCTTTGGCACCTACTCGCCCAACTACGTAGCAGGTTCCTGGGCAGAATACAAGAAGTTAGCTCGTGTCTATCGCCTCATGGGAGCGTCGAACCTTCTGAACTGGGCCGATACTCCGCTGCCGCACGGACTGTCTTATGACAGCCGTCTCCAGATGTACAACTGGTTCTCGCGCCATCTCAAAGGAGTGGCCGAGCCGATTCTCAAGGAGCCGGAGGTTGCGCCGGAGCCGGCCGAGAATTTATGGGTTTCCAAATCCGGAAGTGTGCTGCGCTCTTTTGGTGGAGAGACTCCTTTTAGCCTGACGAAAAAGCGGTCTGAATCTCTCAATAAATCGGCCAAAACCGTTCCCCTGGATCAGTTGCTTGGCGTCGAAGGGCGTCGGCCGCAAACTCCCGCGGTATCGCTGAAAAAAGTGCCTTCACCAGGTGGCGTCACGGTGGAAGCTGTCGACGTTCCCTCAGTCGCCGATGTGAATCTTCCCGCCTGGCTGTTTCGCCCGGCAGCGGAATCGCCGGGTAAACCGGTGGTTTTGCTGCTCCACCCCGCAGGACGCAATGCCGCCTGGGGAGAGGACGAACTCTGTCATCAGCTGGCCCTCACAGGCCTTACGGTTTGTGCCGCAGACGTGCGGGGCATCGGCGATTTATCGCCCGAATTTAGCTCAGGTGCTCCCGGTTACGCCCGCTCGCACCAGACAGAAGAGGACTATGCGTGGTCGTCTCTTATCCTGGGCAGACCTCTGCTCGGACAACGGGTCACGGATATTCTTGCCGTGACACAAGCGTTGCGGACGGGCTTCGGACTGCAGGGACGGGAAATCGTGGTCGCCGCGTTCGGAACCATGACGGTTCCGGCGTTGTTTGCCGCTGCGCTGGGACGCGAGATCAATCGGCTTTACCTTGCGGGCGGCCTGTCTTCGTACCGGAGTATTGTCAACACGGAAGATTACCGCCACACTTTTGCCGACTTTGTACCGAACATCCTTGCACACACTGATCTTCCGGAGATCGTCGCCAGCCTTGCGCCAAGGCGGGTTGTGATTGCGGGCGCGGTGGATGCCAAAGGCGCAAACCACTTTCCCGGCGAGGCGCGCAATATCTATAGTTCTCTCAAGAGCGGCCATATAGATCTTCGGGATCGGGCGGACTGGAGTACAGCCGCACTGAAGGAGTTTTGCTCCTGATACTCGGTAATTTATCTCATTTCACGGAAATGTTTCTTGCTACGATTCTCCGCTATGAGTATAGTCTTTATATGGGTGAAAGAATGGGGCGGACCAGGCCTGACGTTTCGAGGGGTGCGTGAAGAAAAAAACATCCTTTCTGGAGTTGGCTAAGCTTGCGAAAGTAAGCACAGCCACAGTGTCACGAATCGCTCGGGGGCAAGTGAACGTGGATTCGGGCATCCGTGCGCGCGTTCAGAAGGCGGCCGAGGAACTCGGTATCGATCTTGAGCAGAGGCGGAGCGAGAAATCGAATATTATCGCGTTCATTCTGGGGAACCGGAACCTCCTGCACAATTTTCAGGCGCGAGTACTCTCCGGAGCCGAACATTACTGTTCTTCCCAGAATAAAGAGCTGCTGTTCCTGTCGCTCCGATACTCGCCGTCAGTGCCGCCCCGCGAACTGCATCTGCCCCAGATCCTCAGCCAGCGCGCGCTGGTGCGCGCGGTGATTCTGGGAGGGACGAACTCGTCGAACATCCTGGTGGCGCTTCGCGAGCGCGAAATACCCTTTTCGGTTCTTGGAAACAACGTGCTGGGCCAGTGGACGCCGGGCGAATACGATGCGGTTTACTCCGATGACATACAGGGTGCGGCCGACTTAACCCGTTATTTCATCGAGGAGGGCCACCGCGATATCTGGTTTATCGGAGACAGCGAGCTTCCATGGTACAGCCGCTGCGCGAAGGGATACCGCGAATGCATGGTCGGTTCCGGCCTGCAGCCGCGCTTCAGTGAAATTCACTCGGACGACCGGGAACTGGGCTACCTGGCGATGAGGTCGATTCTCTCGCGGCGTGAGCCGGTGACGGCCGTCATTGCCGGATCGGATCAGATTGCCAGAGGCGTCTATGAGGCGCTGAATCAGTCCGGTCTTCGCATTCCGGACGACATTAGTGTCGCGGGTTTCAACGATAGCGAGGCGTCTTTGATGAATCCCGCGCTGACCAGTGTGCGGGAGTTTCCGGAGGAACTGGGCAGGCATCTTGCGGAGTTTGTTCTAAGGCGGATTCAGGAGCCAGAGCGGGAACCCCAGCAGTTGACCATACCGACACGCGTGGTGGTGCGTGAGTCTACACGGGGACGTTCGGCGCACACAACAGGATTGCTGCGCCGTCGGCCCGAGGCCACCGTGATTTCCGAAGCGTGAACGAGAAGCGCTGAATTTCGATGACAGAGGAAACCCAGATCGAGCCCCGGGAGGTAATGCCTTCGCCCACGTTCCACCGGCGGTGGTGGATCGTCTGGGCGCTGTTCGGCTCGACAGTCCTCAATTACATCAGTCGCCAGACACTGTCAGTACTTGCGCCGCTGATTTCAAAGCAGCTACATCTCAGCCACAGCGAGCTTTCCCACATCTTTGCGGCGTTTCAAATCTCTTATGCCCTGACGTGGCTTCTGGGCGGCATATTTCTGGATATCGTCGGCACGCGCCTGGGTCTTTCCATCGCGGTTGTCTGGTGGTCGCTTGTCAGTTTCATGACGAGCTTTGCCGGTTCAGTGACATCGTTTGGAGTCCTGCGATTTTTGCTCGGCATCGGTGAGGGTTTCAACTGGCCCGGCGCCAGCAAAGCCGTAGCAGAATGTTTTCCGCCACAGGAACGCGGCCTCGCTGTGGCCATCTTCGACAGCGGATCGAGTGTCGGTGGAGCTTTGGCTGCCATTTGCATCCCGTGGATAGCCATTCATTTTGGCTGGCGCTCCGCATTTGCGTTTTCCGGAGCGCTGGGCTTTGCGTGGCTGGCGTGGTGGCTGG
>JAUZEU010000770.1 GCA_030838885.1 Bryobacterales bacterium
GCTACCCGAAGCCCAAGCCAGATCAGAAGCGCGAAGATGCTGTAGACGGTTATGATGCCGAGGAAACCCCACTCTTCGCCGAGGACGGACACGATCAGGTCTGTGTAGCCGGCGGGGATGACGTCAGATTCACCCAGTCCGGGCCCTGTGCCGAGCGGCCCGCCGGAAGCCATAGCCCAGAGAGAGTGAACCACCTGATCGCCGCCGCGCACGGTGTTGCTCCAGGGCGAAAGCCACATGGAGACGCGATCATGCACTGTCTTCGGTGTCCCCAAAAAGTAACCCGCAAGGAAACCCCCGAGGAGTGTGGCCATGCCGATTACGGCCAGAGGCGCGCGGTTGCGGGCGATGGCGTAAAGAGTCAGGAAGACGGCCGCAAAGACAAGCGCAGGGCCGAGATCGCGCTGCAGATAGAAGAACACCACGGCCAGCCCGACGCCGATCATTACCGGGGCAGCGTATTCCAGCGGCGGCAATTCGATGCCGGGGATAACGAATCGTTTCTCACGCAGTTGTCGCAGCAATGGCCAGCGTTTCGAAAAGTATCCGGCGAGGAAGAAAACGAGCAGGATTTTAATGACTTCCACCGGCTGGAACGGACCGAGGTTCACCCGGGCGTCGCTGCCGCTCGGTCCGGAGCCAAAGAAGATCAGAGCCAGAGATAGCACGATGGCGCCCAGCAACGGCACGAAGCTATAACTGGCGGTGGTGGATTCCCAGTTTACGAAGCTGGCGAGCAGCATGAGAAGGCAGCCTCCAACCACTCCCTGCGCGAAGGGGATAAAGATCATGGTGTCGCGAAGGGGATCGCGCAGCGCCACCATGAGCGCGAAGCCAATGCCGGTGAGCAGCAGCAGCAAAGGCAAAAACGCGAGAGGGCCGGTAAAACCACGGATCGTCCAGACCAGGTTCGTGAGAACGAACGCAACGAGAATCGCTCCGGCCCAGAGCAGGAACTCGCGTTTGAACCCGGCGAAATCGCGCACGATAATTTGAGGTTTCAGTTGCGCAAACTGGGCGGGAGTAAGAAGGCCGACCGTATTGGTCTTCGCTTCTTCCGCGCGCTTGCGAAGGTCGTCCAGTTTGCGATCCCCCATGAGGTCCGCACGAGCCGGACGAATGCGGGCGATGGCGCCGGTGTTAGGCAGCGTACCACCATCCTCGGCAATCGCGTCGAAGATACGGCGCGCGATAAATTCCCGATCAGCCGGGCTCTGGATGACTGCAAGTACCGGATAGAGTTTCTCCGCGCGATCCACCCGAGAAACATTGAGAGGTGGCGCGGGCGATTCTGGGCGGCGGATTTTCGCCGAGTACACCAGCCACCATGCGCCGCTGATGATGATGCCCGCCAGGATCAGCCAGATCAGTTCAGGCGCGCGGGTCGTGGTGATTTTTGTACGGGTGCGGCTCCGCGAAGCCTCGCGCGATTGGGGCGTGCTGCGGGTGACCGCCATGCTAAGGGGTATCCTTCGTGGCAGGCTGCTGAGCCTGCTGAGCAGCGGTCAAAGTCTTATGCGCCTCATCGCGCTCCTGCGAAACCTTTTCGGCCAGTTCCGTGCCTTTTAAAAAGGGCGCGACGGAATTGTAGAGGCTCTGCGCATGTTCCAGGTCGCGGTCGGCGTGCTCCAGGGCGTCCTGCAGCTTGCCAATATCATGGGCGCGCTTAGCCTCCGCGAGCCAGCGTTCCCCGTGTCTCTTATACGCATCGGCCAGTGCCTTCTGCTCGCGGCGGCCGGGTCGAAAACCATTGCGCTGCGCTTCGTGCAACTCCTCTTCTGCCTTATCCAGTTCACTGTCGCTCATGTGAATCAGGGCGAGCCCCAGATGCGGGTCGGGCGAGTGTGGGAGCAGGCTGCGGGCCTCCTCAAAATCCGAGCGGGCTTTGCGAACGTCGCCCGCGCGCAACCGGATATGGCCATCCACCATCCTGGATTTGCCGCGGATCGATTTATCATCCGGCGCAATCGAGACGGCCTGGGTAAGTGCCGTCTGAGCACGCTTCCAGTCGCGCGTGTAGACAGGGGTGCTTTCGCTGGCTTCCCGGTAATCGGCGATAACGCGGTCCGCTTCGGCCACATAGCGGTCGCGAAGGCTGTTGCGGGCCGGGTAAAGCGGCCAGGCGAAGAGGCTCTTGGCCGCGAGTGTGCGGAACGCCTTCGCCCCGTCTTCGGTGCCTAATTGGCCCGAGTCGATTTGCTTGCGAAGGGCCTCGGCCTGATTCCACATTCGGATTTCATACACGACCGTGAAGACGCAGGCGAAGAAGATAATGACCGCGGAGACCATCAGGACACGGAGGAACTGTATGGCAAGGCTCGTCTTGCTTCGGGCTTTCTTAATGGCCGGTGGTGTTGTGACGGGCCAGGACTTCACAGATGCTCTGTCAGAAGGCGTCTCCGAGGGCGAAGTCCGGCGTGTCTGTTCGTCCGCATTCCCATAGGCCGTGCGGCGCGTAGCCTCGGGATCCTGCGACGCAGTCGCATGTTCGGCCGGCCGGGCCACTCGCTGCCATTCATGAAGAGCCGCCTGGAACTGCGCGGCGCTCGGGAAGCGGCGATTCAGATCGGGGTCGAGTGCGCGCGAGAGAATCTCCCGCAGCCCGCGCGGCAGTGTCGCAACCGCTGGCGCCAGAGCCTTATAGTTGCGGATCAGCCACTCCGTCTTCGACGACGCTTCGGCTTCAAAGTACGGTTTCCCCGTGAGCATCTCGAACAGGACGATGGCCACCGACCAAACATCCGATCGCGCATCCATATCACCCGTCTGCAGCCGCTCAGGCGAGGAGTAGGGGATGCTGCCGAACTGATTGAAGGTGATGCTGCGCGTCATCGAAACCGCTTTGGCGATGCCGAAATCCAGCACCTTCACGTGCCCGGCCGCGGTGATGCGGATATTGCGCGGCTTGATGTCACCGTGAATAATGCCGCGATGGGCGCGCTCCTCAATCACGGTCTGGAAAGTGTGGGCTTTCACGAGCACGTCAAGGATATCGAGAGCGATGGAGACAGCGCGATCGGGCGGGAGCGGGCCGCGCGCAACCAGTTCCGAAAGGTCTTCCCCTTCGATATACTCCATCGCGATGTAGAAGTAGCCGTCACGTTCACCAACATCGAAGATTTGGGCCACGCGGCCACCGGGCTCGCGCTTGGCAAGTTGATCCTGCAGTGTCGCGCCACGGCGTTCCGCCGCCACTGCATCCAGGCTGTCCTGATCGGTGCCGGCGTCGATCAGCTTGAGACCCACGTGGCGGTTGAGCACGGGATCGTAAGCGAGAAAAACACGGCCCATGCCACCGCCGGCGAGTTTGCGGACGATCTGATAGCGGCCGAACAATTTGGGATCCATCTATGGATGCCCCTTTTTGGCAGGGGAAGAAGCGGGCGCTGAAGCGACCACCGGTTGATCAACCAGCCGGACCGCTTTTTTCAGTGGCAGGCCGCCAAAGAAATTCTCCTGGAAATCGGCCGCCTGCCATGTGTGACCGTGAATCCAGATGGGTTCCGCAGCGTTATCGACGATGCTGTTATCTTTCAGTACGGGCCGCGCTGCCTCCTGCACATCAATGCCAGGTTTCGGCGCGCCTGCCGTGCCATTTCCATTCGCTGCAATCAGATTACTGTCCAGACGGGGTTTGGCCGCACTGGCGATCTGAATCCCCGGTCCCAGATTGTTGGAAATCTTACTCGAGGCAATCAGTGGCGCGGACGTACCGCTCACGACGATACCTGTCTGCGCGCCTGTAACCCGGACGTTGACGATGCCCGGACTGGAATCCAGCAGTTCGATTCCTATCGATGCCGGGGCCTCCGAGTCGCCCTGAATCCAGACGCCCTCAAGCGATCCCGTTTCCACCTTGTGCGCCATTACCGGAGGGCCCCCATCGGGTGAAATGAGGGTAACGGTAGATGGCTGGCGGGCACGAATTGCCACGCCTTCGCGCAGTTGGATTCTCTCCCTGTAGCGGCCCTCCGGGATCAGGACGGTATCGCCCGAATGCGCCTGCCCCAGCGTCGCGTTGATTCCTGCCGGCCCGACCACGAGAGTTCGCGGTCCGGTGTCGGCAAACTGAGTTCGGATTGAGGGAATGAGAAGACCGATCCCCAGGCCCAGGACAAGACCTCCGGCGAGCGCGGCAGCAACGGGGATCCGTCCTCGTGTCTTTCGCAGAGCGGGCTTCGGCGCGGGTGCAATTTCCCGAGTGTGCGGCTTGTACCCCGGTGCGGCCACGACGACGATCGTGATGTTGTCCTTGCCGCCTGCGTGATTGGCTGCGTCGATCAGCGCCGCAATGGCGGCTTCGTAATCGGGCGCATAGCGCTCCAGGCCCGCTCGGATTTCGGCGCTGCCAATTAGATCTGAAAGACCGTCGGAGCAAAGCAGTATTGCGCCATCGGAAGGCATTTCAAACTGAACGATATCGATGAAAGCGGGATCGTCCGGCGCGCGTTCACTGGTGCCAACATCCCGGTAGATTTCGTTGCGCCGGGGGTGCCGCATTGCTTCCGACTCGTCCAGTTCGCCGCGATCTTCGCGTTCACCCACCGGTGAATGATCCGGGGTCATTTTGCGGATGGAGCCGGGCTGTAAGAGGTAGAGGCGCGAATCGCCGACGTGCCCCACCGTAACCACATCGTCTTCGATCAGTGCGACCGTGAGTACACAGGCCATGCCGGTCCACTCGGGGCGTGAGCGCGCGCGCCGGAAGATCTCGTTGTTGGCGAGCGCTATAGCCTCACGGATACGGTCTTCCGGGGTTCCGGTCGGCCTCTCCAGACGCTCATGAAGAACTTCCACAGCTATGCTCGCGGCCTGTTCCCCTGCAGCGTGGCCGCCCACGCCATCGATCACGGCGAAGATACCGCGGTCGGCATCCACGTAATAGCGGTCTTCGTTGTTAGTTCGCCGCCGCCCCGTGTCGCTCGCGGCGGCCGAATGAAGGCGGGCCCGCACAGCCATCAGCGCCTCTCCCGAGCCACCGTGAGAAACGCGATAAGGGCGACCGCGAGCAGCATCGCGACGAGCACGACTGTGCGCCCGATGAGCAGATCTTTCAAGGCCGCTACACCGCTTCCCACTGCAGATCGATCACGCCGGCGAGGCTGATAGTGGCACGGCGCGGTATTTCCACCGGGTTGTTCTGCGCGACAGGTTTCCCGTTCACCGCAGTGCCAAACTGACTGGCGTCTTCTATGGTGAAACGGCCGGTTTCCGGGTCGCGTCGTATGCGGCAATGCTCCCGCGACACGTCGGGCAGGGTCTCCAGCCTGAGATCCACCCAGTACGATCTGCCGCCGCGCCCGATCACCATTTGATTCTTGGTCACCTCGAAGGTCTTTTGCCCCTGCTGGTCCACATAACGGATATACGCAAAGGCTCGCCCTTTTGTGCCATCGTCTTCGGATTCTTTTGGAGCAGAGTCTTCACCCGCCAGTTCCGGTGACGTCCGCGAGGGTGGAGGCGTTGCGGTAGCGGTCGATACTGTTGCGTCCGGGTCGGGAACGGTGGGTTCCGGGGGCGGAGCGGGTTCCGCCCCTTTCGGAAAGATCCGGCGGGTCAACGAACCAGCGCCATATTCCTGCTTCTGCGGCGCGCCGAGATCTGAATAAACCTCAATCTCGCCGGGTTGCAGTTTGGCATCGAGATCGGGGTAGATTTCGACCGTCCATTCCTCTGTGAGGCGGACGAATTCAGTGGGCTCCGCACCTTCAGCAGCGCCGATCTTCGACAGCACGGTGCGGGCGAATCTCCGCTTCGAAGCATTCCAGCCGGCAAGGCGTTCGTCGAGAGCGGCACGAATCTCCCCGGCGATGAAGGGTACCACATCGCGGAAAGGTTCATAATCGTCCGGGCTCAGGTAGATCCGATAGATGGAAGGGACGATCGTCTTCCGGCGAATCCGGAAAAGCCCGTCTTCCATGTTGCGCAGGACTTCGCCGATCAGATCGTCTCCATTGAGACGCGTGCCAGCAGTTCGGCCAGTCATGCGTAAATTCTAACGCGCATCCGGTCTGCGGTGCATGGAAGCAGAGCCTGAGAGCCGTGGAGCTTAGCTGCCCGCCAGCGCATGCATGAATTCGTTGTCGGCGATCACCCGGCTTGCGACATCGTCTGCGGCTGCGGCAGTGCCTGCTTTGCTCCCTTTGGCCTTGGCGGG
The DNA here is from genome assembly GCA_030838885.1 of Bryobacterales bacterium. Taxonomy (GTDB): domain Bacteria; phylum Acidobacteriota; class Terriglobia; order Bryobacterales; family Bryobacteraceae; genus BOG-234. The sequence continues at coordinate 6,158 of JAUZEU010000770.1, forward strand.
AGCCTCGCCCCGATACTCTTTGGAATAAACGTGCTGCTTATCGACGTCCAGCAAAGTGATTCGGGTGTTCAGAGACAGGTGAGGTTGCTGCGAGTTCTCGTTCGCGTTCGCATCGAGTACCTCCACCTGCAGGGTGCAGCATTGAACATCCAGTTGCCGGACCCGGACCAGTCCTTTTTGCGACAGCCGCTTTACCAGGCTGTTCGTCACCGCTTGCGTCAGCTGCGTTGCAGCAACCGGGTGTCCGCCGACAGTCCAGGTTTGCGTTGAGTC
>JAUZEU010000010.1 GCA_030838885.1 Bryobacterales bacterium
CAAACACCAGACCTTTGTTACCCCGCCTTGCGGCCGGAGCCTGCAGCCTGGGTTTTGCCTGCGGACTTCTTCGCGGGTGCCGGCGCTTCCTCAGCGTCTTCCTGGCCCGCGTCTCGGCCCATTTCGGCAAGAATGGGTTCGTTAATTTCAGTCAGTTTGTCGTCTGTGGCCTTCTCCTCATCCAGAGTCTCCTCCAGCAGGTCCGAAACATCATTCAGCCCGATCGCGTTGGCCCACGCACAGATAGTGCCGTAGCCCGCGATTTCGTAATGCTCCACTTTCTGGGCAGCGGCGATGATGGCCGAATCCATCAACGGATCCTCCATTTCTTCACCCATGGTTTCCTGTGCTTCCGTGATCAGACCCTTCATGGCGGCGCACGGTTTGCCTTTGGCTTTCACACCGAGCATTTGGAACGCCTGCTCCAAACGCTGAACCTGACCTTTCGTTTCTTCCGTGTGATCGGTAAAAGCCTGGCGCAACTCGGTGTTCGAGGCGGCCTTGGCCAGTTTCGGAAGTGCTTTTACAAGCTGCTTTTCCGCATCGTACAAATCCTGCATTTCTCTGATTAAGAGATCACGAATTTCCATTGATGGGGCTCCTTGAAATAGGTAAATGTTGCCGGATCCCTGCTGGGAGGCCTTGCCTTCCACGATCCTCCTTAAAGTGAGCAGTCAAGCGGCCTTTTGCAGGTGCGGTGGGCAGCGCAGCGTTCGCTTGTTCACATTGTCCAATTGCTTCCAGGTTGAACGCCCGTGTTACCGTTAGGCTTCCGGGGCCAGGTATGCCCCTGCATATTTACTTCTGAACCGCTTCGATCAAACCAGCGAATTTCCGCGCCGCAGAAAGAGATTTTGCAATGCAGTTCCAGGCCGGTTACGAATTTATTTATAGTTGCCCACAACCCACGCCGATGATCTTGCTGGTGAATATCCACTACTCACGAGCATCAGATATTGTGGTACCAGATCACCTCACCTCCGACCCGTCCATGCCTATAACGGCGTACCGCGATTCATTCGGGAACTGGTGCAATCGGATTGTTGCTCCGGAGGGCCGGTTGCGTTTAAGCGCCGATGGTGTGATCAGAGATTCCGGGCAGCCGGATGAAGTTGTTCCGTCGGCCGTGCAACATGCAGTGGAAGATCTGCCTGAGGAGACGCTCATGTTTCTGCTGGGCAGTCGCTACTGCGAAACCGATTTGCTGTCACCAACGGCCTGGCAGCTGTTTGGGGCGGTGCAGCCAGGGTACGCACGCGTGCAGGCTATCTGCGATTACGTGCATAACCACATTGTGTTCAACTATCAAAACGCGCGGGCGACCCGCACGGCCGCCGAAGCGTTCAACGAGCGCACGGGGGTGTGCCGTGATTATGCGCATCTGGCAGTCGCCTTCTGCCGGTGCATGAATATCCCGACCCGCTACTGCACCGGATACCTGAGCGATGCCGGCACTCCTCCGCCCTACGCGGTCGGAGACTTTGCCGCGTGGTTCGAGGCCTATATCGGTGGCCGCTGGCACACCTTCGACCCGCGAAACAATGTTCCGAGAATTGGAAGAATCCTCATGGCGCGAGGCCGCGATGCCTCCGATGTTGCTATGGTTACCTCGTTCGGGCCGAACACGCTGGAGAGCTTTCGCGTCTGGACGGACGAGATCTCTGACTGATGTCTTTACTTACGGTGAGGCACGCCACCGTCTATCGTTATAACCAACCTGTAGGGCTCGGCGAGCACCGGATGATGTTTCGTCCGCGGGAAAGCCACGATTTGCGGCTGATCCGGACCGATCTGGCGATCACGCCGCGTCCTGCGAATCTCCGATGGCTGCACGATCCGTTCGATAACTCGGTTGCCGTGGCCACCTTCGACACCACCACTTCGGAGCTTTGTTTCGAGAGCACGATAACTCTGGAGCATTTTGAAAACACAGTGCCCGAGTACCCGCTGGAGGAATATGCCCGCGAATATCCGTTTCGCTACTCCGACGCGGACTTCAGCAACTTGGCGCGCGGCCTGGCCCAGCACTACCCGAGCGAGAATGTTTCCCGATGGGCGTTGCAGTTTCTGGACCCCGCCGCCAGCACGGGAACTATGAAGATGCTGCGCGCCATGACGCACGGCATTCGTGAACAGTTCATCTACTCGCGGCGAATTGAGAAAGGTGTGCAGACTCCGGACGAGACGCTGCGGAACAAAAGAGGAAGCTGCCGCGATTTTGCCGTGCTGATGATGGAAGCCACTCGTTCTCTGGGGGTGGCGGCGCGTTTTGTCAGCGGCTACATCTTCGTGCCCGATCACTCCGGTCTCAGCGGTGGAGGTGCTACGCACGCGTGGATGCAGGCCTATCTGCCAGGGGCGGGATGGATCGATTTCGATCCCACCAACAGCATCATTGGGAATCGCAACCTGATTCGTGTTGGAGTGGCATGGACACCCGATCAGGTGCTGCCACTTTGGGGCACGTATCACGGCCCCGCGGAGGCGTTCGAGAGTATGGATGTCACTGTATCCGTGACGGAGACCCCCGCGTAATCGCCGCTCGGTATGGTTGAAACAGTACTGTAAAAAACGTTACCAAGGTACTTGCATCCCGCGTTCACAAGCGGTAGATTAGGGGCAGCAGTAGATGAATTGAAACCGTGGAGGATCAAATAGACCTGATACATGAGTTTCGTTTTTCGCAGCTGTTTGGTTTGAAGTCCTGTAAGTCATGTAGTTGACGTGAGTAAGCGGCGCGGCTGTTTGCGCGTATGCTCACATTCAAATTATGCAGGGGGTAAAGCTGAATAATCCTTCCGGCAGTACAACGACAGAAACAGCAAGGGCTCAGGTATTCCTTTAATTCGCTGTTGTATTCGAGTAAAGCTGTAACCAGAAGAAGGCGAAGAGTTGAAGGGTTTGTACTTTTAGTCCATGAACGTGCCTTCCGTTAGTATGTAGTTTCTTTCTGTCGTTCGGCTGTCATCAGTATTTTGTGAGTAGGTTAACCGGGGATGGCGAAAACTATCCCCGGTTTTGTATTTGGGCGTTCGTGTCAGCCGATGAGGGATACAGAGAAAAGCAAAAAGGGCTGGCTTCCGCCTACGTGGCAAAGAACACGCCCTTCAGGAACCACTAAACGGTTGAGTGCGGCTTAGAAATAGACGCGAAGTCCCATTGTGATCACCCGAGCGGTGTACTGCGGACCGGAGGCGCGGCCGAAGTTGGCGTTGCCCACTGTCCCGTTCACACCGAAATTGGTTCGGTTGAACGGGTTAAAGGCATCCGCTCGGAACTGCATCCGTATCAAGTTGCCGTCGCCTTTCGGCCAGATTGCCAACTGCTTCACCAGTGCGATGTTGTCCACCAGCACCGGCGGTTGACGGAACCGGCCGTTATACTGCGAGGAATTTCCGAACGAGAACTGACCCGGAACTGAGAACGCCGCCGAGTTGAAGTAGACGCTGGCCGGGTTGTTCGGGTCGAGCGAGGTGCGGTCCTGACCGGTGAGGACGGCGCCACCATTTGAGTTGCACATACGAGCGCTGGTGAAGAGCACGCCACTGAGGGTGTTCGCGCAGTTCAGCGCGATGAGTGCGCCGCTGCGGTACTGGTGCGTATCGGCAATTGTCCAGTCCCCAATTATAGAATTCACCAGGCGGTTGCTGCCGCCGAGGAAGCGTTTGTTCTTCCCGAAAGGCAGGTCATAGCTGCTCAGGAAGTTAAATACGTTTGGCAGGTCGAACGGCAGGTACGACTTGGGCTGGGTCAGGTTGTAATTGTCCTGCGGGTAAACCTGGTTTTGCGAGAAGATCTGGCGGTAGGTCAGCAACGAGAGCGTCTTTGAGCGAACATACGATGCAGTGAACTGCCAGTCACCGAACCGACGCTGAACCTTGACCGTTGCGGCGTCGTACCAGGTCTTGCCCAGTCCACTGTTCCGCGACCACAAATTTAAGAACTGAGGATAGGGACGGAGAGACTGGGCCAGGGTACCGGTGTCAGGGAAGTTCGCGTAGGGCTTTTTGAATCCCTGTGCGACGACGGCGGCTGAAATTATGGGCTGCTGCAGTAACGAGCCGAGGTACAGATACGACGGGTTGACCTGGTTCAGGTCTATTGTGGAGTTCAGACCACGGCCACGATTGCCAGCGTACTCGACTTCAATGAGGAACTGTTTGACTTCGCGTTGCAGATTGAGGCTCCAGTTATAAACACGAGGCGCCTTGCCGAAGGTTGGTCCGAGGTAGTCCACTGAGACACCGTTGCCGATGCTGGGTCCGAGGAAAGGCGGAGGCTGATAACCTGCGGGCTTCGGGATGCCGCTGTCCCACTGGAAGGGGGCGGTCACGCCATCGGAAATCTGCTGGAAAAGGCCGTTGGCGCCGAGGGTACATCCGCAGCCGCCGTTGCTGGTGGCCTCATAAAAGATTCCGAAGCCGCCGCGGAGTACAGTTTTCGAATTGATCTGATAGGCGAAGCCGGCGCGCGGACCGATATTGGTGTGGTCGGTCGGCCAGAACCTGTTCACGCCCAGCCGGTTGGGACCGCTGCCCGGGAAGACGTAGGAGCCTGGGTAGTTATTGGCTGCCGGGTTGGGTGTAGTCAGCGAAACGGAACTCATAGTCGGGGCGCTCCAGTTGATGGGAACTTCATAGCGCAGACCGAGATTGAGTGTCAGATTCGGCCGGATGCGCCAGTTGTCCTGGAAGTAGCCGGCATAGTATTGATAGGTGATGTGACTATCCTGCACAGGCGTGGCGGTCGCGGTCACAGAGTCCGGCAAGCCGAGAAGAAAGCTGGCCAAGGAGTTGCCAGTGGTGCCTGTCGCCGCCGGGTTGGCGGTTTCGTTGCGCGCGAAGGCATAAGTTCCGTTGCTGCCTGCGAGGTCGTGGGAGAAGGTGATGGGTCGGCGATAATCCCAACCCATTTTGAATTCGTGCTTGCCCCTGATCACGGTAAGCCCCTGATCGATCTGCGGAGTGTAGTTATTCTGTCCGCCATTGTTTACTTTGCCCTGTTGCATGCCCCAGGCGGTGTAGGCGTCGGCGCCTGCGAACTGGATCACCGGGGTGGCATCCGAATCGCCTGCAAGACCGGGAAAGCCCACCTTAGAGGCGAAACCGCTCTGGCTGGGGAGGAACCATAGCTGCACCGTCGTGGAATATCCGAAGGTGGTGTGGAGGTTCACGGTGGGCGAGAAGGTGAAGTCGTGATTGATCCGGTAGATGTGGGGCTTCTGATACTGGTCACCGAGCGCGGTTCCCAGGGGACCGTCAAAATCTGAAACGGCGTGGGTCAACTGGCTGTCCCAGGACTGGAAGTAAGAAAGCCTGCTCCGATCACTGAAGTTGTGATCGATCTTGAAGGCCAGAACGTGATCCGTGATGTGGGTGGTGTTCACGAAGGAATGGTTGCTCGATAGTGCGGGACCATTCGGTGCAGGAACAAACGGAAGAATATTGTTGGAAATTTTGCTGAACCGGCTGGAGGGGATCGTATTGTTGGGGAACGGTGTGCGGGTGGCGGACGAACCCGAGCCGATGGTGGTGGCGGGGTCATAGATCAGTTGCGGGAGCTGGCTGAAGTCGCCTTTGAGCTGCTGCGCAGTTGGGACTGTGTTGACGGTCGACGTTGGGGTTACCGGGCGAAGATCATTATCGTTCGAAAAGTAGAAGAAGGTTTTATTGCGGCCGTTGTAGACTTTTGGGATCCAGACAGGCCCGCCGACTCCGCCACTGGTGGCGTTCAGCCGGTCTTTCGGACGGAAACCCGGTTTATTGTTTTGGTTCTGATTTATGGTCCAACCCGCCGCTTCCCAAATGTCACGGCGCATGTTGTATGCCCAGGTTCCGTGGATCGCGTTGGTACCGGAACGCGTGATGAAGACTTCGATGCCACCACCCACGCGTCCGTATTCAGCTGTGTAGGTGCCCACCAACAATTTGACTTCACTGAACGATTCGGCAGAGGGAGGATTGAAAACCGTACCGCCCGATTCGGGGATGACGTTACTGGTGCCATCAATCAACTGTTCGCGCGACCGTCCAGTAGAACCGGCGATGCTGA
>JAUZEU010000066.1 GCA_030838885.1 Bryobacterales bacterium
TCTGTTCGAGTTCTTTCGCAATGAAGACCTGAATGCCCGCAACTACTTTGCGCCACCCGGTGCCAAACCGGAATTCCGCAGAAACCAGTACGGAGGCACTCTTGGCGGGCCCATCCGTAAGAACAAGACGTTCTTCTTTGGAGACTGGCAAGGCACGCGCCTTCGGACAGGAATCACACGGCAAAGCGTAGTACCCACTCTGGCGCAGCGCTCGGGTGTCTTCACCACAGCGATTTACGATCCGGCCATCTCACCCCGCACCCAGTTCCCGAGCAATACAATCCCCGCCAGTCGCTTCGATCCGCTGGCTCTTCGGATCCTGCAGCACTATCCGCTTCCCAACGCCTCCGGAGCAAACAACTATATTCGAACTGCCGTGGAACCGGATAGTCAGGACCAGTTCGATGAGCGTGTCGATCACATCTTCAATGACCGGCACCGCGCTTTCGTCCGCTACTCGTATCTGCGGGACGACGATAACCCGGTGACGTTTCTTCCCGAAGGGAGTGGCAACCTGACATCCGGTGTCATCGGCCACGCCATCACACGCGGAGATGGCATCTCGTCCGAATACGACTGGACCATTTCCCCGCGCACGCTGAATCAGGCGCGCTTCGGCTACACTCGGCGCGCCATCGACCAGAATTCCCTTCAGAACGGTGGCATCACCGTTCCCGGAGCCCCAACAAGCACCTTCCCTTCAACGCTGCCGATTTTTACTGTGACAGGACTTCAGCAGATCGGACCCACAACGGCGGCCAACACAAACTTCACCACTTCGGTTACCGAATACCTGGATACCCTCTCCATGGTTCGGGGCCACCACACGTTCAAAATGGGACTCGACGTTCTCCGTGAGGCGCTCGATATCGTGAATCCGGCTAACCCGACCGGCTCTTACGCCTTCACCACAACCGGGTCGAACTCCTCGGCGGGTACGGGCGGAAACGCCATCGCCTCCCTCCTGCTCGGTCAGGTAAACGCGTTCAGTACTGACATTCAGAACCGGCCATTGCGGCCCCGCGCTCACATCGCGGAATTCTTCTTTAGTGACGACTGGAAAGTGACGGATCGCCTCACCGTGAACCTGGGTACAAGGTATACGTTGAACTTCCCTTCGACCGAAGCTGAAGACCAGGGTGCTGTCTTCAACCTGAAGACTCAGGTGCTGGACTTCCCCCACACTGCCCGTGAACTGGAATGTTGTAATTTCGGGCCTCGTATCGGGATGGCTTACCGGCTGGGCAATTCCTGGGTGATCCGCTCCGGATATGGGATGGTCTGGTTCGAGCAGACCGGCATCACGACTCCCTTCACTCTTCCGCAGTTCCCTTTCGTGCAGACGGTCGGGCAGCAGTCGCAGGACAACATCAATCCTGCCTTCCCGCTCTCGAACGGGCCCACTGTGCAGGTCGCCGCGCCCAATCCGAATTCGGGCCTTGGTCAGGGTGTTTTCGGTGTCGATCGCAATGTCGGGTCCGGCTATTCGCAGCAGTGGAACTTCACGGTTCAGAAAACGGTCGGTCGCAATCTTAACATCGAGATCGGTTACCTCGGCTCAAAGAATACACATCTCGGTCTGCCGGAATCCAACCTGAATCAGTTACCGGCCTCCTGGCTGGCGATGGGATCAGCGTTGACCGCCAGAGTGCCGAATCCATATTACGGTCAGATTCCGGCCTCCTCTTCGCTTGGGCAGCCCACTATTACTCAGCAACAGTTACTCCGCGCCTTTCCGCGTTTCACGAACGTAGCTCTCTTCCGCGACAACGTTGCCGATTCCGAATACGAAGCATTCCAGGCAAGAATGGAGAAGCGACTGGCGCACGGCCTGACCTTCACCTTTGCATACACATTCTCGAAACTGATTGATAACGCATCGACGTACTTCTCGCAGACGATATTTACCGGGCCGAGTCTGACCACAATCGGGGCGGCCGATGCCTTTAACAGAAAGCTCGAACGCGATGTTTCAAGCGGCGATATTCCCCGCGTGTTCTCGGCTGGCTGGGTGTATGAAGTTCCGCGCTGGTGGAAGATTTCGGGCTGGCAGATCGGAGGCCTTGTCCGTGTCCAGGCGGGTGATGCGGTTCCAGTCACGCAGGCCACCAACAATCTGTCTGCATTCGGTTATGCAGTGCAGCGCCCCAACCGGATCACCAATCCGAACGATTTCCCTGACAGAAGCGCGTCAGCCTGGTTTGACAAGGCGGCCTTTGCGGCGGCGGGTCAATTCGTTATAGGGAACAGTTCGAGAAATCCCGTCCGGGGACCGGGCCTTCAGAATGCCGATGTCATGATAGGCAAAACTTTCAGGCTGTCGGAACGTCTGAATTTTGAGTTCAGGGCCGAAGCCTTTAACGTCAGCAACACCCCGCCCCTGAACGATCCCAATGGTTCTTTTGGCAATGCTGCCTTCGGGACGATAACCAGTGCGGGAAACCCGCGAGACTTCGAGTTCGTCGGGAAGATTAAATTTTGACGTGCCGCCACCGAGCTGGGCGCGTTGAGAAGAAACCGCCTTCTGAGAGCCTCCGCCGACCAGGTTGAGCTAACACATATTGCAAGTTGCAACGTGCGCTGCTGCCTCAATGATCGGTAGGTGATTTGTCGATCTTTGGCGAGAGATCTCCTCTAAAATCCGAGTGACACGTTCAATCAGATCCTGCTGCGCCTAACGCTGCGGTCGCCCGGCGTAGCAGCTGACCGCCATAGGACGCCAAACGCGTGGGAGAGCGTGGGCGCGATCCGATGCAACCGATCTGGCGGTAGAGAGAATGTGATCGGCTCTCTAAAGTAAAGTAATGCTGGCTACATAGATTCGGTGCAACCCGGTCGTATCGAGCAGGTCATCATAGAAGGGGACAATGGCACACAAGCATTGGTTTACAAGTATGGCTCAGAATACTGCCAAAGCGGCAGGATCGAGCGCCGCCTTCTCTGCAATCTGCATCCTGACGTTCGTTTGGTTGATCACCGGGCCGCTGTTTCACTGGAGCGACACGTGGCAGCTGGTCATCAACACGGTCACCAACATTGTCAGCATGTTGATGGTTTTCCTTATTCAGAATACGCAAAATCGCGAGAGTGCCGCACTGCAGCTTAAGCTGGACGAACTGCTCCGCGCCGGCCGCGGCGCCCAGAATGCCTTCATTAATCTTGAAGACCTGAGCGAGATGGATCTGGAGCGAATCAAAGAGCGCTATGCCGCTTTGGCAGAACGCGCCCGAAGCAAATCCGGGCTGACGCCTGGTCCCGGTCCTGCGACGTCGGAACTCGAAAGGCAATAGTAAGTCGATCTGGTCAGCGTTACAGGGGCGAATGCAGGCAGCACCGGGAGCTGGCGACAGCAGCCACTCTCACCAGCTAATCGCAG
>JAUZEU010000073.1 GCA_030838885.1 Bryobacterales bacterium
AACTATGTCGAAAATGCGCGCAGTGCAAGTCTCCCGGCCAGATGGCCCTTTCGAAATGGTGGAACGCGAAATACCCGAGCCCGGACCTGGCTCCGTGCGGGTCAAAGTGCAGGCCTGCGGAATCTGCCATAGTGACTCCCTTACGAAACAAGGACACTATCCCGGTATTAAATACCCGAGGATTCCGGGACACGAGATTGTTGGTTTAGTAGATGCCACAGGCGCGGGTGTGGTCGGCTGGTCGCGCGGCGAGCGCGTTGGTATCGGGTGGAACGGTGGGTACTGCGGACACTGTGATGCCTGCCGCCGCGGCAATTTTTTCGCCTGCCAGACCGACACCTATATTACCGGCATCACCAGTGACGGCGGCTATGCGGATTACACTGTTGCCCGTTCGGAAGCTCTGGCACGCGTACCGGAAGAACTGTCCGCCCCGGAGGCAGCACCGCTGATGTGCGCGGGGCTCACCACCTTCAACTGTCTTCGCAACAGCAGTGCCCGCGCCGGCGAAGTCGTCGCTGTTCTCGGCCTCGGTGGACTCGGTCACCTGGGCGTTCAATACGCGGCAAGAATGGGATTCAAGACAGTCGCGATCGCGCGGGGACAGGACAAAGAAGCACTGGCAAGGAAACTGGGAGCTGTCAATTACATAGATAGCCAGTCTCAGGATCCAGCCGCCGAGGTTCGTAAGCTCGGCGGCGCCAAGGTCATCCTGGCGACTGTGACGGTGGGCGATGCAATGGCCGCGGTTCTGCCGGGCCTCGCCGTGGACGGAACCATGATGATCGTCGGCGCAGCCCCTTCGCTTCCGCTCGCGCCTTATCAACTGATTGGCGGCCGCCATGGTGTCAGGGCTTGGTATTCGGGCCTGTCAATCGATTCGCAGGACACGCTATTGTTCAGTGTGCTCTCCGGCGTGAGGTCCATGAATGAGTCCTTCCCGCTGGAGCAGGCGGCGGAGGCGTATGAGCGCATGATGAGCGGAAAAGCGCGCTTTCGGGTCGTACTTACTATGTGACAAGGCACCCTGGGAGCGGACACCGGCCGGATTTAGTCTGGTGAGAACGAGCCGACCTGCTCTCTGCCGATGAATTCATCTGCTTCCCGAACTGGCCGGGCCGCTCGCCGAGGTTCACAATTGTGTGAAAACGCGGAGACCGGCCCTGCAGGTTTAGGGTGTGACCGTAAAGGTATTTCCGGCGCTCTGACTAAAGCTCGATTCGCCGTTGCCCGAGGAGACAAGAACCGCGCGCGGACCCACCGAGACCTGTTTTGAAACGGTAACGGTCGCGGTCAGCTGCGTTCCGGCTGCGTTCACCTTTATGTTTGACAACGCAAAGCCCGCATCCTTAGCCAGCATAACGAGCCCGCGGCCTTTGCCATGATCCTCGCTCTTACCGGGGAAGAGTGAGGGCACGGCGAAGATCAAATCAGTCGTGCCTTGCAGGTTTGTACCTGTAACGGTAATAGTGAATGTAGAGTTCGCCTTTCCGGCCGCAGGCGACAGCACCGAAACAACCGGCGCATTTGCACTGTGATCGTGATCGTCATGATCGTCGCCATCGTGCTCGCCCGAACCGTTCGTTACCTCTGAGAACCTTCCAACCACCTGTCGCGAAGACAGAGAAACCACGACGATCTCGCCGGAAATCTCGTGCGTGACCATCAGCAGATTGTCTTTCGTGTCCACTGCCAGAGCACGAACACCCAGCCAACCTTCAGCGTGGTGGCCACGCCTGTAACGGCGGAACCTGCAGTCGAAATCGGAAGAATCGAGACAGAGCCACCGGACTGATTAGCTGTAAGGGGTTTAACTCAGGAACGCCAGCATTTGGCAGGCCGTTCGGCGATGCGGGAACAGCACCTGATTTATAAACACGAAGTGAAATGAACCTGAGGAAATGGGTCCGCTTTTTCAAGCCAGACTGGTCCTTGGACAGGGGGGTAGACCCTTGTCCCCCCGTTAAGGCCCCTGTATGATGATGCTGTTACCCTGATGCAAAGCCCCGCTTGCCGTGCCTTCCTTCTCGTCTTCGGCCCTTTAACCGTTTTCTCCACCATACCGGCAGCTCAGGCCGCCAATCCGGTGCTGGAGCGAAAATTCCAGCGAACTGTCCGGCCCTTTGTTAATAAGTACTGCGTCGGATGCCATAGCGGCGATTCAGCAGCAGCGAATCTGGACCTGAAGGCTTACGCCACGGCGGACTCGGTCATCAAGGACCATCCTCGCTGGGCGGTCGTCCTCGATAAACTTTCCGCTCAGCAGATGCCTCCGAAGCAGGTGCCTCAGCCGACCGAAGAAGCCCGGAAACAGGTGATCGACTGGATTCAGGCCGTCCGTTCAGATGAAGCGCGGAAGAACGCGGGTGACCCCGGCCCGGTGCTGGCGCGCCGGTTGAGCAACGCCGAATACAACTACACCATCCGCGATCTGACGGGTGTGGACATCCAACCAACCAGGGAGTTTCCTGTGGATCCGGCAAATCCGGCTGGGTTCGATAATTCAGGCGAGTCCCTCTCGATGTCGCCTGCACTAATGAAAAAGTACCTGCAGGCCGCCCGCGAAGTGGGGGACCGAATGGTCCTCACGCCGGATGGGTTCGATTTTTCGCCGCATCCGATGCTGGTGGAGACCGATCGCGAGAAGTACGCGATCCAGCGGATCGTCAACTTTTATCAAAGCCAGCCCACCGATTACGCGGATTATTTCCAGGCCGCCTGGCGTTTCAAGAACCGGGCCGCTCTGGGTAAGCCCAACGCTACCCTGGCTGCCATTGCCACCGAAGCGAAGCTGAGCCCGAAGTACCTGCCGTTGGTCTGGGGCATTTTGGAAGAGCCGAAGGATGTCGTCGGCCCGGTCGCAAAACTGCAAACTATGTGGCATGCCCTGCCTTCGCCGGGTCAGCCGAGCGAGAGTCAGCCGGAGCTGTTGCGAGCGAAGTGCGTGGAAATGCGCGACTTCGTGGTCCGGATCCGGAAACATACCGCGAGAGAGTTCGCGAGCCCGGTGGTGAAAGGGTTGAGCGCGACCTCGCAACCCCTGATGAACTGGAAGCTGCGGGAGTTCGCGGCGCACCGCAGGGATTTCGACCGGAACGCCTTACGAAATGAGGGAGATCCGCCAATTGAGGTTCCGACTCCTGGCCGAATGCCGGGGCTTGGACAGGAAGCGGCAGTCCGGGCGGCGATACTCATGCTCAAAGCACGTGCGGGCGACACGGATCTGATCGTTCCGGCCGGACAGCGCCCGCAATATGAGGCAGCCTTCGCCCGCCTCAGTACCGTGTTTCCCGATGCCTTCTATATCAGCGAGCGCGGGCGTTTCTACCCGGACGACTCGGAAGACAAAGGCCGACTGCTGAGCGCCGGCTTCCATAATGTCATGGGCTACTTCCGCGACGACACCCCGCTGATTGAACTGATTCTCGACGAAAAGAGTAAAAAGGATCTGGAGCGGCTCTGGCAGGAGTTCGACTTCATCGCCGACTACACCACCCGAACCTACGTGCAGTACTTCTTCAACCAGAGCGGTGAAGTTCGCGGGCAAGGCCGTGAATCGGGCACGGAACGTCCGCCCGACAGGGAGGTCACCGCGGAATCAGTGATCTTCGGGCTGCGGAATGCCTACCTGGCGAAAGCCGACGCGCCCGGGAACGACCCTGTGGCGATGCAGGCGATCAAGGATCACTTCGAGCGCGTGAACTCGACGATTCGGGCTGTCGAAAAAATGCGGGTGGATGCGGAGCCCAAACATCTCGATGCGCTGTTCCGTTTTACCGCACGTGCTTACCGCCGGCCGCTTTCGAAAGCGGAACACGATGATATCCTGGCGTACTACCACACGCTTCGGGAAAAGAATGCGCTCTCGCATGAGGATGCGATCCGTGATTCCATTGTCAGCGTGCTGATGTCGCCCGATTTCTGCTACCAAATCAATCTGAACGGTGCGCAAACGACCTCCGCCGCCCGGGCGCCGCTTTCCGGCTACGCTCTCGCGAACAGGCTAAGTTACTTCCTGTGGGCGAGCATGCCCGATCAGGAGTTGCTGAAGCACGCCGCCGCAGGGGATCTGCAAAGGCCGGAAGT
>JAUZEU010000156.1 GCA_030838885.1 Bryobacterales bacterium
TACTTCCCAAACCAAGTCCCGTACTTTGACGCCGAGCGCGTCGGCCACAATCTTTAGCGTCCGAACAGTGATGCTTTGCCGGCCGAACTCCAATCGGTAAAAGTTATAACTTCGGCCAGCGATTTCCTCAACCTTCTGTAATGATGCAGAGACGATGAACGGTCCGTAGGCAGCCACAGCTATCATGAAGCCCAGTTCCGTTCAGATGGGTGCGAGATTTCTCTACTTTCCCGCACCCTCCTGCGGGATTTCGGCTTTTCACCGCACCCTCCTGCCTGTATCAGCCTCTTGCCGCATCCGAGCGCCCGGTTTCGGGATTCTGGTGCCGGATTTCGGGCAGTCGGTGCCGGATTTGACGCGATTTCCGGCACTTTGCGATACCTGAAGAACGGCATTCGCCAACCCTGCCTGCACCCTGGGCTTGCGCTATATCCTGCCGGTCCGGGGAGTAATGCTAACGCAACTGCAGGTGCCGTCACTCGACCGCTGTCAAATCACGAGGAGGACGTTCTGGGGCGAGAGGAGCGAAAGCGTCCGGCCACACGCACTGCGGCCGTTCCCATGCCAGCACACGATGTTTCTAATTTGCTTTGGCCATTCGCCCCGTAGTTTCTGGCACCACCAGTCAGCTCAAGCTCTTTTCAGGGAAGTCGGCGAACCGGGTTTTCTCCCATGCTTGAGTTCCTCACCACGAGCGAATTCCGGCTCTGAGATTGAGAGGCCGATAAAAGGCTGGCAGCCGTCAGCAACTTGCTAACCGGGCATCTCCGCGTGCGGCATGGGTGGGAGACCCCGAGTGATCGGCTCTCGACGTAAGCTGCCTAAGAGCACAATAGGCTTGCACTCCCAACCCAGGAATAGCTACCGATATTGGGGGATATCAGCAATTCAGACGGAAGCCAGTCCGGGTGGGGCTTCGTGGCGGCCGAGTTCGGGCAAACTTTCGAATCGCAGCTGCGTCGTCGTCCGAGCGGTACGTGTAATGTCGTGATTCGGATATGGCTGCCATCAATTGCAAAACGGCCTGAACGGTACACTCAGCTGAAAGGCCGAACTCAAAGATGACCACGGAACTGACCGACGCGCTAAGAGCGGTTCTGGATCTTCAGCACCAATGGACTGCTGTGAAAACGCCGGCGATGGATGCGCGTGGCGAACTGATTCGGAATCGAATACCCAACCTCTTGCGATCCTTGGCCGACGAGTGTCATTTTGAGGTTTATGGTAGCGCAGGTGCCGGCAGCAATAATCGCGTTCCCTGGGTCCGGATCTTCAATCCCGATTTTTCTCCGAGTCCGCAAGAGGGTTGGTACGTTGTTATTCTTTTCTCTACAGATGGTTCAGCCGTCTATATATCGCTGATCCAGGGGACGACAGATTGGGCCAAAGGGCGAGGCGCCAGGAGAGACCCCGCGGTTTTGTTGGCGCGAAGTGAGCTGGCTCGGTCCCTCCTCCGCAAATCCGGACTCAGCGTAAACGGTCTGCTCGACAACGTTCAGCTCAATGATCCTGATCTCGGGAAAGGATACGAAACTGGGAACCGCATTTGCGATCGAGTACCCTTCGGGCGCGGTTCCGGCAGATGAAACGGTGATCGCTGATGTATCCCGGATGTTGGGTCTTCTGGAGTATGTTTACTCAAAAGAAGCACCGGCGGATACTGTTGACCAGGCCGATCAGTTAGTCGCTGGCGAGCGTGGAGCCGAGGACGAAATCGACGAACAAATCGGGGAGCCGCCAGATCAGCATTCTGCCGACAGAGTCTGGGCCTACGCGCCCGGCCCTAAGGCCCGATATTGGGAGGAGTTCTACCGCGAAGGCATCATGGCTGTTGGCGGAGACGAACTCGGTGACTTCACACAATATCCGAGTCAAGAGGAAGTAGCGAACAAAATTATTGAAGTGTACGAACGAAAAGGGCGCCCGGTGAATGACTCGCTTGGTTACTTTCAGTTCGCGAACTCGATAAAGTCCGGTGATCGCGTCATCGCCAAAAAGGGACTCGAAGTGATTGTCGGCTATGGTGTAGTCACCGGCGAATATGAGTACCGGCCTGACCGCGGCTATTACAAGCACGTCCGCACCGTTCGCTGGGATGGACGCGGCGCCTGGAGGTGCGAGGGATTTCCCGTTAAGGCCCTCACGGACATTACCGCCAGTGTCGAGTTTGTGGCTCAAATCTACCAAGCAATCGGTCTTGATGATGAGTCCTCTGCTCCAGCGCCCCCCGTGGCACTGGCTCGCTATACGGTTGATCAGGCGCTGAATGGGATTGCATTTGACGCGCTGATCTTCGAGGGCATGCTGCGTGTTGGGCAAAACAAGAGGAACATGATTCTCCAGGGACCGCCGGGCGTGGGCAAGACATATCTGGCGCGCCGATTGGCGTATGCCCTGATCGGTTACGAAATGCCTTCGCGAGTGGGAATGGTGCAGTTCCATCAGAGCTATGCGTATGAGGATTTCATCCAGGGATATCGACCCAAAGAGTCAGGGTTCGAACGTCGGGATGGCGTGTTTGTCCGGTTCTGTAACCTGAATTATGCACACACACGACGCCCGGGGGCTCTGGTGAGCATATGGTTTCAGTGCTCTGAAATCCTGATTTGAATCGTTTTATCGGGCTCGATTCTCCTTTCTCAGATTAAGACCGGCAGGCAACGGCAGCAGCCTCGTGATGGGATAAGTGGCTTTGCTGCATTTGTTTGGCGAAGATGCATAATTTTCTATGCATGGCCGGTCTGGATCGCGGCAGCGCTCAGGTCAACGCGGTTTTCAATACCGGCAGAAAGCCATCGCCACCCGCGGCAATGGCGCGTACCCGATCCATCAGCCGCTGCAGCAGGTTTTTCTCCTCGTAGTGATCGCTGTAGCTGATGCCCACGCGGCCCGCGTGACGCCAGATCTTCGCGGCCAAAAACAGGAAGCGCAGCCGTGCTGTGGCCAACGTTGTGTGGCGCAGAGTCTCACTGCGCGTGCCTTCTTCGCGGTTGAACAGCATCAGCCAGCAGTTCAGGTTGTAGGCCAGCATGGCCAACTGAAAGTAATTACGGTTGGTCTCAAACCGGCCGGA
>JAUZEU010000287.1 GCA_030838885.1 Bryobacterales bacterium
CGGCGATATCAATATTGGTTTGTGCGATTGCTCTGGCTCAGGATAAAGGACAGAGCGGGGGCACATACCCGCGTGCGCGCGCCTCGAACGCCGCGCGCGGCGAGCGGCCCAATCCTGCCGGCAAGAACCATATCGCAATTGATAAGAGAGGCCATCCGGACGTTCCCCATGTTCACGCCGGCAACGATCAGTGGGCCGGACATAACAGTGGCGCCAACGATTCCCGTTACCACCTCGTTCATCTGTGGGCACACGGGCGTTTCTGGTATCGCGCGTATAACCCGCGCGGTTGGGAACATACGCTCATGTCGAGTACCTGGGACGTTAACGCTCTCCCGACAGGCGCCGCGACGCTGGGAGAGGCGCCACTGACGAAGTGAACGCACATTTCTAAAAACGCATTAATAGCTGTCTATCGAGGCAGATGAGGTAAGCAATATGAGAGTCGTAAGTACAGCCTGTTTAATTGCGGCCATCGCGACGAGTAGCTTGCTGGCATTTGCCCAGACGGAGTCCCCGTCGGGCGCAGACGTGCAGCTAATCCTGACGGTCGCGGATCACGCAAGCCATAAGCCTGCCGAACTGAAGGCCAGTGACCTGACGATCACGGACGGTACGATTACCGGCTTTACCCCGCTCCAGGGCACCCAGGATGTCGAGTTGTTTCTAGTGATCGACGACGCGGCGAACTACGAGTTTAGTGAGAAACTTCAGGAACTGCGGCGATTTGTTGCCTCGCAGCCGAAGGATATGTCTATCGGCGTCGCCTACGTACACGATGGAACTCTGCAGATCGCAGAGAATCCTACAACAGATCACACGCGGTCTGCCCGAGCGCTGCGCGCTCCATCCGGAAGCAAAGCCGCCAGCCCGTACGCCGCACTCTCCGATCTGATCGGGCTTTGGCCCCAAAAGAAATTGCGCCGTGAAATCATTCTGGTGAGTTCGGGAATCGACGATTCCGGGACGGAAGCCGCAGCCCTCGCCAAGGCCGAAACGGTGATAAACGACGCCGATCGCGCCGGAGTCGTGATCTATGCGCTCTATAATCCGGCGGCCAATTATCGTTTCGCGGAATGGTCGAAGGTTGAGTCGGGAGAAACCGATCTTGCACATACGTGCTTCGAAACCGGCGGTGAAGCTTATTTCCTGAGCCATGATCCGCTCGAAACGGTAGGGTCCTTCCTGATAGATATTAGTGAGCATCTGGCGCATCAGTACCTCGTGAAATTCCGGTTGTCACCAGCGCCTGAGAGCGGCGTTCAAACTGTCTTTGTATTTTCCGAATCAATCGATCAGGAACTCATGAAACCCGATAGGGTCTGGGTCCCCGCAGCGCTCCAAACACTTGCCGTGACCGGCCAGCCCACGAAGAAGTAACGATGGCAGCAGTTGGACGGTAACCATGTTGACCGGCCGGGGCCCCGCAAAGGGAAACAGAACCTGCTATTCGCAATACAATCACCCTGCAGGCGCTGAAAGGGCGACTGTCGCGTGCAGCTCCGCCACCTGGGGGCCAGCCACAAACAGGAAGGAGACAGTTCAATGAGTCACGCGAGTTTAAGAGTCCGCCGCAAACTTGGCGCGGCCATTGTCGACATGCACGGGAGCGAAGGATTCGGGACCCTCCAACAAGCCATCAGGGAACTGATGGAGTCGGGATCAAGACGCATTCTTATCAACTGCTCTGCAATCCAAACAACCGAAAGCCCCTGCAATGAGGCGCTCGCCCAAGACCTGCTCCTGCGCGCCCGAGCAACTGCGATTGTGCAACCCGCGCCCGGCAGCGAGTATTTCTTCAGCTGAAGCAGCGTGGCTTCATTGGATCCACGCGCTCGGCAGTAGCAGCCTGATGGGTGCGGGCTCCACCGGAGAAAAGAACGGGCCGTAGCATCACCCGGCCCTGCTGGAGGTTGCAGAGTCCGATCTGCCCTCGGCAGCCAGTCTCCACATACCCCAACGCTTTTGGGAAGCACCGTCTCTAACAACGGTCCGAACTTCAGTGAACTCGCGATCGGTGGTCCCTACTGATCGTTTTGGGCCACCGGGGTCTGGAGGCGCCAAAAACCGGTTCCAGAGGTTGCGAGCATGACAAAAATCGGGTAAATTCGGGCGTCTCCGGATTGGCCCTCCGGAATACCGCTCCTATGCTGAATATGCTCGGTTCCGTCCGTTGGCCTTGGCTAAATAGAGTGCCTTGTCTGCAGCCCGGAATAATGTCTCGGCCGCAGCCTCCTCAGAGATGCCGTCGTTCAGGAATTTGGACCGGCCGGCCGGGAGGAGATCGGCTATTCCGACGCTGATGGATAGTGTGCCCTGCGGCATGGAGTGGCCGGCAAGGACCGGCCTGGACGCATGGACAGCCCGGCACAGCGTGTCGCCGATATCCCTCGCTGCAGAGACCGTGCAGTATGGGATCGCGATAGCAAACTCATCCCCGCCGTAGCGGCACGCGACGGCTTTCGCCGGCAGATGCGCAGCCAGGAGTTGGCCAACCGTGCGAACGGCGCCGGCGCCCGCCAGGTGTCCATGTGCGTCGTTGATGAGTTTCAAATGGTCCACGTCAAGTGCCAGCATGGCCAGGGGAAGTTTGGTCCTTCGTGCACCACCGACCATCCTGACAAGGCGCGCCTCGAAGGAACGAAGATTATGGAGTCCGGTCAAATCGTCAGTTGTCGCCAACATCTGCAAGCGCCGGGAATCGCTGTTCAGCCTGGCAGCGACGATCGCTACCGTCACGAACAGTGCCATCTGAACCACGTCCAGCTCGCTGTACGGCTTCGCAAGGTTGGGATGATTCGCCAGATGGTAGAGGGCGATGGCGACGGCCGCCGCGCCGAGGCCGCCGCGCCTGTCGAAAACGACAGCTGCGTAGATGATCGGAAGGTAATACAGATGCTGGACCGGCGCGGTTTCGGTCGCCCGGTCCAGCATGAAAATCCCGAACAATGCCGGAACAATGAGCGAGGCGGCCAGCCGGCGGGATAACCACCGGCTTTGAGAG
Source organism: Bryobacterales bacterium (assembly GCA_030838885.1). Lineage (GTDB taxonomy): Bacteria > Acidobacteriota > Terriglobia > Bryobacterales > Bryobacteraceae > BOG-234. Next base: position 3,005 of record JAUZEU010000287.1, read on the forward strand.
GGAAAGTCGGCGCTCTTCAGGGCGCTTTTGGTTAGCCACATGATTAAATCCCCCCGCGCTATGCAAGGCGGGCCGCCGATTGCATCTCCGCACGCGAAGAGAAATGTGCTGCCAGCGGTTCATCGGCCAGGAAGACGGCGTAGTCGTTAGTAGCCCCCTGCGAGAATTGAGGCGCACGCAGCAGGAGTGCCATGAGCCAGGAATAGATTGAGCAAACACGCATATGAGTCCTTTTGAGTTCCTTGGTATGTTCAAACGCTGATTCTGCCGCCCGGACGGATTTAGTGCCTCGGGCTGCCGGGATGCCTACTCGCCAACCAGTACGAGGTAGCGCAGTATTCCTTCCCGCTGTACCTGAACCACGATGGGGCTCCCATCGGGAATATTGTTAAGCAGACCGGTCAGCGCATCGATGCCGCTCGCGGTCTGGCCGTTGATCCCAAAAATCACGTCTCCCGGCTCCAGTTCTTCCTGAAAAACACCTGACGTTTGGAGCTTTGCGGTAACAATGGAGCCGAAGTCGTGTTTGGGTTCGGTTATCAGCGGGGCGGAATCGCTATCCAGCGCCACGGCGAGGACTCCGATTCGGGGAATTGCCACGGACCTCCGCTTAGCCTTCTCCATGAGGCTTTCTTCATCACTACCCGGTTCCTGAAGCGCGACCTGCAACTCAAGCTTTTCACCTTTTCGAAGCACTCCCAGCTTGAGATGCTCCCCGATTTCCGAACCAAAAAGATTGCTCGAAAATTGACGGAGATTTACGATGGAGCGGCCTTCCACGCTCACTACGATGTCGTCCATCTGAAGCCCTGCGTGTGCGGCAGCCTTGTCCGGCAACACATTTTGAATCAGTACCCCGGACTCGCGAGGCAGGCTAAGGGCCCGTGCGATCGTCGGCGTCACGGATCGCGCAACCACGCCCAGTTCACCGCGTCGCACTTTGCCATAGCGTCGGACTTGCGCGTAGACATCCTTCACCAGACTGCCGGGAATTGCGAAGCCCAATCCTTCACTGCCGCCGGAGGACGAGAAAATAAAGGTATTGATACCGGCAATTTCGCCCTGCGTGTTGACCAGCGGCCCGCCGCTGTTTCCCGGATTGATCGGGGTGTCCGTTTGAATGAACGCGAAACTCGAATCAGCGCTCAATTGACGTTCGGCAGCGCTGACAATCCCCATGCTGACCGAATTCTTCAGGCCCCTGGGACTACCGACGGCGAACACCACTTCGCCTTTCCGCAACTTTGAAGAATCCGCGAACGGAAGGTATTTCCAGTCGGCTCCGCTGATCTTCAGAACCGCCAAATCGGTTTCCTGGTCGATGCCAACGACGTCGGCGGTGAGGGGACTGCGCGGGGGCTCGCCGTTTGAGCCTGTGCCGGTTTCCCTGAGGCGAATATGTACACGCTGAGCGCTCTGCACCACGTGCGCGTTGGTTATGAGATAGCCGTCTGCGGAAACAAGCACGCCTGTGCCTTCCCTGGTCTGGTGGCCCACGACATTCGTTTTGCCGCCGGACACGTCTTCAGATCTGCCAAAACTTTGGACCGCGACGGGACTGACGTCAGTGATCAGCGGTTGCACGGTCTGGCTGAAATCATCCAGTGCATTCTTCGCGCCTGGCCTCGCCCCGGTCGCTCCCGTCACGAGCGCACTCGTCTGTGCTGACAGCGATACTTCGCCGAGGCACAGCATGGCTGTGAAGAAACACTTCGTGACCGGCAGCTTCAATTCTTAACCTCTTGAAAGATAGACGAACGGCTCCGCTATCCAGCGACTACCGTTTCCGCAGTATTCTCGTGCTGGCATGGCTGGTAGCTCTTTCAAATTGTCCGACAATCGTACCCATGCTGACGCTGCGAGGCGTCAAACACTTACACACGTCGATTCCGCCGCAGATCCGCATCCGTGCGTCAAGCCGCGAAATGGCGAGCACAGGCAGTCTGTGGAGATAGTGAACATGCAACGTCCCGTTTCGTCCATTCGAGGTGTACTCGCGGGTTTCGTGGGATTGCTTCTCCTCATGGGAGGCCTCGCAGTAGATTCAGGCCTGCAGATACGGAATGTGTCGGCGAGGAGCACTGCGCTAAGAAAGGAATCAAGGTATCGCGATGCCCTCCTTGATCAATTGCGCACCGACGCGCACCGCTCGTCCACCTTGATACGCGACTACCTTGTGGAGCACGACGACATTCCGGCAGCGAACGAAAGGGCCGAACTGCTTCAACTTCGATCCCGTGTCGAACGGGAACTGCGATACTACGAAGGCGGCGCTCCGGAGAATGAAAAAAAGGCCATCCGGGATCTGCAGCAACATGCGGCTGCCTATTGGACTTCATTGGCGCCCGCCCTTGATTGGGACCGGGCTGCCAAACGCGAACGGGGCGAGACCTTCCTTCGCAATACAGTGATTCCCAGCCGAGACGACCTGGTTCAATTTGCGAGGCAGGTCACTGCTCTCGATGAACGCCTCCTGGACACGGCAGAAGAGCAGATTCAGCTCGTACAGGCCGCTTTTCAACGCCGCGTAACAGTTATCTCCACTCTGGCTTTGATCATGGGCGCTATGCTTGCAATCGTTGTTGTTCTCCACGCCAGGCGTCTGGGGGCCGAAGCCGATGAACGATACAACGAGACGCTAGCGGCAAGAGAAGATCTCAGGAGGCTCTCA
>JAUZEU010000190.1 GCA_030838885.1 Bryobacterales bacterium
GCAGCAGCACGTGAATGCCGTAAAAGCGTGCGAAAGTGACCACTCCGATATCGCCGGTGCTGGCCAGGAGCCGGCTCACGTAAGGTCCGGCAAGCGGCACTGTCGCGCCAATCTGCGTTGCCACAACTGTGCCCCAATAGGCGCGGTTGTCCCACGCCAGCAGGTACCCGGTCAGCCCATATGCGAGTGTTAAAAGCAGCAGAATCACACCGACAATCCATGTAGCCTCGCGCGGCTTCTTGTAAGCTCCCCAGACGAACGCCTGCACCATGTGGAGGACCACAATCACGATGATCATGCTCGCACCCCAGTGGTGCAGCCCGCGCATGACGCGACCCGCCGTCACTTCGGTCAGAATGTAACGGAGGCTGTCGTAAGCTTCGCCAGGCGTAGCGGCATAGTTGAACGCCAGCATGATGCCGGTAAAAAACTGAACCAGAATCAGGAACATCGCAACGCTGCCGAAGACCTGATGCCAGCCGCTCGAGTCTGGAATTTCTTCGTTCAGAAAGTGCTGGATACCGCTGGGAATACCAGTGCGGTCGTCGACAGCCTCTATGAGCTGCGCAATCTTGTTCTTCATCCGCCGCTAACCTTTCGCTTCTTCCGAAATCTTCAGCGGACCGATTTGCAGCCGGTTGTTCTCAATCTTTGTCGAGTACCGGTCGAGCGGTCGTGGCGCCGGACCCGCCAGCACAGCGCCCTGTATGGAGAAAAAAGAAGAGTGGCACGGGCAGGCAAACTGCTTCGAGCTCTGGTCCCAGTGGTAGGCGCAGCCCAGATGGGTGCACTGTGGACCGTAAGCTACTACCTTATTATCCGGCGTCTTTACCACCCAGGCGGTGCGCTTTTCCGTGACGGCGCGCCAGCCATCCAGCCGGCTTTGCTGGAAACTCATTTCGACGGGAGTGCCGGGAGTGAGCTGGCTGATGTCGCCAGCGTCCACGAACACCGACTTCTTGCGGCTTCGGGGCGGCGCCAGCAGATAGAACAGTGTTGGGACAGCCAGCGCGGCGCCCATCAGGGCATTACAGATGTAGATGACGGCCAGGTGGAAAGAGCGGCGGGGCATTTCCTTTTCGGCGCGGCACGGCGGGATCGGATCAGACATGTTCGGCCCTTTGATTCTAACCAGAAGGGGGTTGAAGCTTCCATGTCGAAGGATAGGCATGTGTCAGGTTTTACGAATTTATTGCACTCCCGGTACATTCTTCCGAAACTCGCGGGATCAGAGGGTTCTTGCAGCGTGCGGCAAGCGGTATCGTAAGCTGCGCATTGAATAGATGAAACCCATGCGCGACGGAGGGTAACGCGAGATTCGAACAGGCGGACTCAACGAACTACTTCTCGCCGTATCGCCCCGGAGTAGTCCAATCTTTCGCTAAGCGGCATGTTTCGGAATCACGTCGCGCTCGATTGCAGCAAGATTGAGTCGAGGTCAAACCGATTCTGGATGTTTAGCCAGTATTGGGCCGAAGTGCCAAAATACCGTCCCAGGCGCGCGGCCGTGTCCGCCGTAATACTGCGTTTCTCATTCACAATGAGGCTGATACGGTTCGCAGGAACGCGAATCGCCCGCGCCAATCCGTTGATACTGATTTCTTCATCCCTTAGATCCTCCAGAAGGACTTTACCGGGGTGAATCGGAGGCAGCTTCTTACCGCTGTCAGTGGTAGTCAGTGATTTCGATATCAAATGGTCCTTTCGTTTCCCATTTGAAGCAAATGCCCCAAATACTCGGCATCCTTCGCTACAGCGAGCGACCCACGCGCCTCGAACTGCCGGGTGTCTATCGAATGACTGAATTTGACCGTCGCCACGAGTTTCTTCAGATTTGGATTACGCGGGTCCTGGTAAAATTGGCTGTCGGAGATCTTTGCCGTGAACGCCTGACTTCGGAAAGCGAGCTTGTAATCTTCCAGCTCCACTTGTCCTGCAAAGACGGCCCTCCGCGCGAAACGAACGCTGAAATCGCCGTCCACCGGCCAATCGTTCTTTGGGGTAAAACGAAAGTTGCTTATCATTTACCCAAAACCACGTTCCGGCAATTGCCGGGGAGAGATCGATTCCTGTGGTCACCCGCTTTTCAATGTTCCGGAGGAGCACGGCGGACTCGCTGAATTGAATCCTGAGCGGCTTGATCGACGCGATGCCGTTCTCGTCATATTCGGTCAGTGCCGGGGAAGTCACCCTGTACTGCACATAATGCGGCATGGGCCGTGCCTTATACCAGGCAACGCCGGCAATCGCGCTCACCACCAATAGCATCAGGAGCAGCAGTCTTCGCCGGTCTTCCGTTAAATATTTCCAGGCTTTTGCGCCCTGCTGCCCGGTTCTGTGTACCCAGACCGGACGATGCCACTCCCAACGGCCGATTACATGACCTGCAACGGAGTACAGACCCGCCCCCACCTTCCGCACCAGCGCCACAATTCGCGTCATGAACCCACCAGTCCCGATCTGCGGCTATTGTAAGAGACCTGCCTTTGCAGAGCACGAACAATCATCCAGGCTTAATGAGCGGGAGGTCGGTGCGGAGGGTAGGGCGACTATCAAGAAAATGGTTTTGATCGGCACTGTTTGCGTGGTATCGTGCAACAATATGCTGGCAAATAGCTCTGGCCGGTAAGCCTTCACCGACGCTGCCGCAGCGCAGAATATCCCGAAACAGAACTCTATTGATCGTGTCCTGCCGTGGTTTTTGCCCTTTGAGTCAGAATACTCAGCATATCGCCGTTGGCAGTAGGATTGCTGTAACTGATACGTGGTCGAATGTACGAAGCCGCCCCCATCGGTCATTAATTACGCTGTATAAATTCAACGGATTCGCAATAATAAATCGCTTATATCATGAAACTCCCCTGTTTTGTGCTGCTCCTTTCGCCGTTATCGCTTTGGTGCGGCAATACTACCGTTGTTTTTCAGCCGAACGATCCTGCTGTCGGACCGTTTCCTTCAAACTCCCTAACCATTCCGGCGACAAATCAGGCCACCGGGGTGCGCGTGAACCTTCCGGTTCCGGCTGTTTGCACTACGCCGAGCCTTCCAGCGACGCCGCCGTCGACCGAATGTTT
>JAUZEU010000200.1 GCA_030838885.1 Bryobacterales bacterium
AAAACGTCTATGACCAGCAAACGTCCGTGTCGTCGCTAACCCCGGACGCGATACTGGTCTACGTCCGGAACAAGACCCTGAGCGACGCCGCCCGACGTCAACTGCAGCAGGTCTCGGATCTGAAAACCCAGATCGTTAGCCTGGACGCTGAGAAGCGCGCCATTGACAGCGACGTGCAGGGCATCACGCGGGATGAGGAGCGGAACCGACAGAACATCGCGAGCCTCTCAGCCGTGAGCGGGCAGCAGCAGATAGTGCAGGAATACGCACGCAGGCTTTCCGACCAGGAAACGCAGATTGTGAAGGCACGGGAGCGCCAGACTGCGCTCGACGCCCACCGGGCTCAGTTGCAGAACCAGTTGAATTCCCTGGTCGACAAGCTGGAATTTTAGGCGAATTCAAGCGCCGACTAGACTGGAATCAGTGGCCTTAGAAGAGACGATCCGGCTCATCGCGGAACAAAACGGCGTTCAACAACAATTCTGGGATATTTTCGGGAAGCCGCATATCACGACGATTGAAACCAACCGCGCAGTTTTGACGGCGCTGGGCTTCGATTGCGAGTCTGAGGAATCGCTGCGGGCCTCCGCGGCGCGTATCGCCGAGCAGGACTGGGGAAGGCTGCTGCCGCACGTCCTCGTAATTGGCGAGTCGGAGCCGGTTCGAATTCCGGTTCGGTCGCACGACCGCGTCCACCTGGAATTCCGGTTGGAAAGCGGGGTCAGGAAAGAGCTCTCCGCCGACGTGGTGGACGGCTTCGTTGAGTTGCCGGATAAGCTGCCCATGGGCTACCACGATGTCTCGGCTGGCAACTGTTCCATGAGGCTCATCGTGGGTCCGGACTCGGCCCGGCGCATGGGTGAAGGAAAGCGCGCCGGATTGGGCGTTACTCTCTACGGGCTCCGCTCGCGGCGCAACTGGGGCTGCGGGGACTTCCGCGATCTTCGGGATTTGATCGATTGGGCGGTGCCCGCGCTCCATGCAGATTTTATTGCCCTGAACCCGCTGCACGCGATTCATAACCGCACGCCGTACAACGCCAGCCCATACCTGCCGAACAGCATCTTCTACCGGAATCTCCTGTATCTGGATGTCGAGGCCGTGCCGGGGTATCTGGCGACCCCTGAGATACTTGCGGAGACCGAGCGGCTGCGGGCGACGGAGATCGTCCAGTACGAGGCGGTGGCAGCGCTGAAACGGGGGGTGCTGGAGCGGATCTTCGATTCGAACCCTCCCAATGCCGCGTGCCGGAACTGGGTGGCGGCTGAAGGCAACCTGCTGCGGCTCTATTGCACGTACTGCGCGCTCGACGAAGAGCTTCATGCTGCTAACCCCAACCTTTGGGTCTGGCCGGACTGGCCGGAGCAATTCCGCGACCCCTCGAATGCAGCGGTAGCCGAGTTTGCCATCAGCCACGAGCGCGAACTGCTGTTCCATGGATGGCTGCAGTGGCTGATCGACCAGCAGCTTGCCGCGGTGCAGCAGCATGCCCGGGAGTTGGGGATGGGCATCGGTCTGTACCATGATCTGGCGCTCGCGACAGACCGCTGCGGTTCCGACCTCTGGGCGCACCGGGCTTTCTTTGTGAACGGCGCGCGAGTCGGATCGCCGCCGGATGACTTCTCACCGGCGGGCCAGGACTGGTCTTTCCCTCCGCCGAACCAGCGGCAGCATGTGCGCGACGGGTACCGGCTGTATACCGAATCGATCCGGAAATCAATGCGGCATGGAGGGGCGCTGCGGATCGACCATGTAATGCGGCTTTTTCGGCTCTACTGGATTCCCGAAGGCCACACCGCAGCCAACGGCGCTTATGTCCGCGACAGGCCATCTGATCTTGTCCGTATTCTTGCCCTGGAGAGCGTGCGGAACGATGCGGTGATCATCGGGGAAGATCTGGGCACCGTGGAGGACGAGGTTCGCGAGACGCTGGCGCGGTTTGGGATTCTGAGTTACCGGCTGCTGATCTTCGAGCAGAATGCGGCCGGGTTTAAGCTTCCATACGAGTATCCGGAACAGGCGCTGGTTTCGACCACGACCCACGATCTGCCGACAATTGCCGGGTTCTGGACGGGCGAGGATATCGAGGCACGGTTCCGCGCGGGGACTATCGACGAGCAGGCCCGTGACAGCCAGAAGGTGGATCGCATTCGCGATAAGCAGCGACTGCTGGATGCTCTGTTCGCGGTCAATCTTCTGCCGGACAACTTCGAGCGGGACGCCTCGCGCGTCCCGCTGCTGACCCCGCCATTGCAGTCCGCGTTACTGGGCTTCCTCGCCATTACGCCTTCAGCCCTGTGGCTAGTCAATCAGGAAGATATGACGGGCGAGACCCTGCAGCAGAATTTGCCGGGCACGACAGCGGAATATCCAAACTGGAGCCGCAAGATGAGGTGGCCGCTGGAAGAGCTTTCCGGGGACAGCAGTTCCATGGTCCGCGACTGGGTAGAGCGCAGCGGCCGGACGAGGGATGCGGCTACCAGACAACCTTAACGCCATATTTTGCAAACTGAAGGTCCGCTGTAACGATATCCAGACCTTCATGAATGCCCTGCGCGATCAGCAGGCGGTCGAAAGGATCCTTATGCTCGTCGAAGCGAAGCATGGAACTGAACGTTCGAAGGTGCTGGGTTTCCATACCCAGTACCGTCCAGCTCGATTGACGCTCAATCGCATCCACGACCCGGTCAATGTCGTGGTTTGCCAATAGCTTCCCCGTCTGGTGCTTGAGGAGAATCTCCCAAATACTGACGACGCTGACAAATCTCCTGGTACCCGGATTCGTGAGCGCCTTGCGGGCGCGGTGTGAAAGCCGTTCGCTTTCGGAGAGCACCCAGATCACAACATTCGTATCGAGCAGACAGCCAGAGGTCAGAGATAATCCTTCATCTCCTCGATCGGATCATCGAAATCGTCGAGCATACGCAATTCGCCCTTGAAGATGTCCCACGGGATCTGTGGTTTTTCCGGAGTGATTGCCGAGAGGCGTGCCACCGGGTGGCCATTGCGCGCGATCAGAATTTCCTCGCCCGTTTCCACCCGTTTGACCAGTTGGGAAAGGTTTGTTTTGGCCTCGTGCATGTTCACGGTAAGTGACATTTCACCCGTTAGCTTAGCACGTTAGCTAAACTACTTTTTGGGGCTGTAGGCGACGCAGTCGATTTCGACTTTGATGTCCGCCGCAAACTTACAGACGATGGTCGTACGGGCAGGTTTGTCGTTACCGAAGAACTCCGCGTAGACCTCGTTCATCTTTGAAAATTCAGACCCATCCGCCATGAAGACGCCGACCCGGACGACGTCAGCCATGGTGGCCCCCGCGCCTTCCAGAATCTTCTTAATATTGTTCAGGGTGACGCGGGTCTCGTACTGGATATCGCCCGCGACGTATTGGTTCGTCTCGGGATCGACTGCCAGCTGGCCTGCGACGAAGATGAAGTCGCCCGCGCGTACAGCCGGGGAGTAAGGGCCTCGGGGGGCCGGAACGCCCGGAGGCGTGAGTCTTTCGATCATGGATTAGTGTCCTTCCTCTTCGAGCAAGCGCTCAGCTTCAATGGCTGCCATGCAGCCTGCGCCGGCGGCGGTGATCGCCTGGCGGTAAATTCGGTCCTGCACGTCACCCGCGTGGAAGACGCCATGGATGTTGGTGCGCGCTCCACCGTGGGAAACAATATAGCCTTCGGGGTCGAGATCGAGCTGGCCCCTGAAGATTTTGGTGTTCGGGATGTGACCGATCGCAACGAACAGGCCGTCCACTTCGCGAAGGAAGGTTTCGCCCGTCTCCAGGTTCTTTAGCCGAACGGCGGTGACGATACCCTTTTCCACGTTGAAGACTTCCCGGACTTCCGTGTTTAGAATAAATTCGATTTTCGGATTCGCCTTCGCCCGGTCATACATGATTTTCGACGCCCGGAATGAATCGCGGCGGTGCACCAGGGCAACGCGCCTGCCGAAGCGGGTGAGGAAGTTCGCTTCCTCCATGGCGGAATCGCCGCCGCCGACAACCATGATTTCCTGGTTCTTGTAAAAGAAGCCATCGCAGGTAGCGCACGAACTAACGCCCTTGCCGATGAGCCTTTGTTCGGAGGGCAGATCCAGCCATCGGGCTTTCGCGCCGGAGGCCACGATGAGAGTGCGGGTTTCGATCCAGTCGTCGTTAATCTTCAGCCGGAAGGGCCGGTTCGAAAGATCGGCTTCGGTGACCTCGCCATCGTAGTAGAGCGCGCCGAAGCGCTCAGCCTGGACCTTCATATTTTCGACGAGCTCCGGGCCCATGATGCCCATCGGAAAACCAGGAAAATTTTCTACTTCGCTGGTAATACTGAGCTGGCCGCCGGCCTCCAGCCCTTTCACCACGAGAGGCTTCAGCGCGGCGCGGGCGGCGTAAACAGCGGCGGTGTTTCCGGCGCAACCGGAACCAATGATGACAACGTTGTGCATGGATTTGTGATGAACGAACCTAATTCCTGAGACTATCAGATGCTCTTCACGCCGGTCTTGACTCCCACCAGGACGCTGGCGACCTCGGCCGGGGCGAGGACCCTGTTGGCAAGGCAGCACTCTCCGCGAGGGATCGGGCTGCCATGCGGGCACGCGACGGGGTGACCCAGCAGGGTACACATGCGGTCAGTCACTTCAGGGCTCAGGATGTGCTCAAATTTGCAGGCGCTCGACTCGATCTCGCGCTCGTCACGGATGGAGAGCACGTCCATGAAAAGGCGTTCGGCGAGGCGGTGGCGGCGGATGACGTCGCGGGCGCGGCTCTCGCCTTTCGGAGTGAAGGCTTCATGGCCGTTTTCGACCGTGACCAATCCGATGTGCGCCATCGTGGAGATGAGCCGTTTCCACTGCACCGCTGTGAACTCATGGGATTCGATATGAACCTCGTCGTGCGGTTTGGTTCCGGCGGCGATTTCGTGGCGGGCCCAGAGGTGTTCCAGAACTTCGTCGAAGTCCTGATTCTCCTCTGCGGAGAACAGGAGGTTCTCTTTGATGCGACCGTGTTCGAGGTTCAGGCGGCGTTCGGCGAGTTTGCCCGCGTTCTCATCATGGGTGACCATGACGATGGTGCGGCCTTGGGCGTGAAGGTCGCTCAGGATCCGGAAGACGATGCTCTGGTTTTCGGCGTCGAGGTTGCCGGTGGGCTCGTCAGCAAGGATGATCTTCGGATCATTGACCAGCGCGCGCGCGATGGCGACGCGCTGCTGTTCCCCGCCCGAGAGCTGCGACGGCAGGTGTTTAGCACGGGCTTCCATGCCGACCTGTTTGAGCGCGGCGAGCGCTTCCCCTTCGTCGGTCATGCTGTGAAAATATTGAGCCAACATGACGTTTTCAAGCGCGTTCAGATGTGGCACCAGATGGAACTGCTGGAAGATGAAGCCTACAGTTTCGCTGCGGAAACGGGAGAGGTCTG
>JAUZEU010000205.1 GCA_030838885.1 Bryobacterales bacterium
CGACGTATTGCATACTGTTCATGGGGTTCTCCTTCGGGTTCGACTCGGAGCCGGACCTCTGGTCCGGGCTCTGCCTTAGTACACCAGGAAAACCCCCCTCGCGACTTATACATTCAAACACGCGGACACCCGGCCGCGTCTGCCCGGTCATCAATCGCTTCTGACGCGCGCAGCTGAAGTTGTGTTGTCAACAGATGCCGTGAGTTCTTCTGCAATCCTTTCAAACACACGCCATGGGGATTTCTTTAGAGCTTCACCCGGCCGCGTTGCAACTCCAACGGTAAGCGCTATACGTTTTGCAATGGAAAGCCGATGGAATACATGATTGGCTCGATTTTGGCGTTGGCGGTCGCTGCCCTTGCTGCTGCTGTCGGTTTCGATCGCGATCGGACATTCTTCCCGACAATTCTGATGGTCATCGCCTCTTACTACATTCTGTTCGCCGCGATGGGAGCTTCGATGCGGGCACTCGCGGCTGAGGCCGTTGTCGCGGCCGCATTCTCGGCATTCGCAATTATCGGTTATAAACGAAGCGTCTGGTGGGTCGCAGCCGCGATCACGGGACACGGCGTTTTCGACCTCCTCCACCATCGCCTGATCGAAAACCCTGGAGTACCTCCGTGGTGGCCGGGATTCTGCCTGGCCTTTGACGTGATATTCGGAGCGTTTATCGCGATCAGGCTTTTGAAGCCCTCCCCGAATCGACTATGAAAAGTGTTGGCGTGGCCCTAACAGAAAACTGAAAAGGAGTTATCACGTCTGGCGACTGCTCCGGCAAAGCTCCACGCTGGTATACCCGGAAGTTGCTGCTTTTCAGCCGTGGCCTGCCCTGCGGAATCATACAACTGCCACGCCAGCGAACCGCCCTTCTGCCAGCCTGTGCCTTCCGTCCAGACAAGCAGCACCTCTCCGTTTTCGTTCACCGCGACACGCGGATGCTTCCTGCCCTTCGCGTCTCCGGGGGCAGCCACAGGCTGACTCGGGCGACCGTCGGACTCCAGGCGGGCCCAGTAAACCTGGCCTCCGGTTTCCCACGTGCCCACTACCGTCTTTCCGTTCTCCGCAATGTCCATGCTGCTCATGGGGCAGGCATTAATATCCCATTTGTGAAGCAGACTCCCCTGGAAGTTTTGGCCGCGATCTTTCGAGCGCAGAAGATAGATATCGCGATGCACGGATTCCGTAGCCGATCGGTAAAGCACAGAGATGTTTCCCTGCCGGTCCGCAAACGCCTTCATACCGCAGCATCCACAAGCTCCCGTCGGCTGCGACCACGCCTTTCTCTCCGTCTCAAATGACTGGCCATCGTCCGCTGACTTTGCTAACCACACCCGCCTGCGAGCCTCGCCTTCCGCGCCTTTACCGGAAGCCTCCGACTCTCCTATGCCATGCCAGGTCACATAAACATTCCCGGCCTTGTCAGCAGCGAGGGAACCGCCGCCATCAAGTCCAAACGAGTGGTGCATCAAATTTCGCTGCGGCTCAAAGTCTTTGCCCGAATGATTCAGGCGCGTGTAAAGCATCGGCGCTCCCGGCTTTCCTGAATCCGGATTCACAGGCCCCTGCGGCTTCGCCTCATTGGAGCCGTTCCAGGCTACGTGCACGCGGCCCGCTTTTCCCACCGCTAGTTGAGCCCCGCAAATCGTGCCTGCCGCAATCGCACTCCCACGCTGACTGTTTACGGGAACGGGATCTGAAAAGCTGACTCCCCCATTCGTGGAAAGGACGTAGAACAAGTCACCGTTGTGGGCGTCGCCGGTGAAGTAAACCAGGTGCAGGTGGTCCTGGTCATCTCTCGCGACTTGCGGCTGTATACCTCCCGCGCGCACCCGCACCAGGCGAACCAGGTCACCTGATGCAGCCTTCTCCGTTGCTGCCCAGCTGGTCAGCGCACCGGAAACTGCAAGCGCAGCTTGTCTTCTCGTCATCATGGACATAGTCCGTTTATCCTATCAACGGTCGTGAAGCTTAGAGTGCAACCTTCCGAAGCCGTAATGCGTTCGCAATCACTGATACGGAGCTGAACGTCATGGCAGCACTGGCGATCATCGGGCTCAAAAGAAGCCCGAAAAACGGATAGAGAATACCCGCTGCGATCGGCACGCCCAGAACGTTGTAGATGAAAGCAAAGAAAAGGTTCTGCCGTATATTTTTCATCGTCGCCTGGCTCAGGTTCCGTGCTCGGGCGATTCCCCGCAGGTCGCCGCTGACGAGCGTCACCGATGCGCTTTCCATGGCCACATCAGTGCCCGTTCCCATTGCGATACCCACCTCTGCCTGCGCAAGTGCTGGTGCATCATTTATGCCGTCCCCTGCCATGGCGACCTTATGTCCTTCATTCTGAAGGGCTCTTACCGCCTCACGTTTCTGCTCGGGGAGAACCTCAGCTCTTACCTGGTCAATTCCGAGCTTCTTCGCCACAGCCTCGGCTGTGGCCCGGCTGTCTCCGGTCAGCATGACAATACGCAATCCGGCTTCGTGCAGTAGTCTGATTGCCTCGGGAGTGGAAGGCTTGATTGGATCGGTAACCCCAATCATTCCGGAAGCCCTCCCGTCAATGGAGACGAGCATCACCGTCTGTCCGTCGCGGCGAAGTTCCTCGACGTGTTTAACAAGTGGTCCCGGATCAATAGAAAGGTCCTCAAGAAGACGAATGTTTCCGATCGCCACGTTGTGCCCTTCAACCACCCCGATCACACCTTTTCCGGACCGGGATTCAAATCCGCTCACCGAACCGACAGAGAGGCCCCACTCCTCTGCTCCCTTCACAATGGCGTCGGCAAGGGGATGCTCGCTTGCTCGTTCCAAACCCGCTGCAAGCCGCAACATCTCGCGCTCGTCCTGATTTTCGGCTGCGATTACTGAAACAAGCTTCGGCTTTCCTTCGGTCAGAGTTCCGGTTTTGTCCACCACGAGCATGTCAACTTTTTCGAGTTCTTCCAGTGCCTCTGCGTTGCGGATCAGTACCCCGGCTGATGCGCCGCGGCCGGTGCCCACCATGATCGACATGGGGGTTGCGAGCCCAAGTGCGCACGGGCAGGCAATAATCAGGACGGCCACAGCATTTACAAGCGCGTGTGCAAACCTTGGCTCCGGACCGAAGACTGCCCACACCGCGAATGTAAGAACGGCAACCAGAATCACTGCCGGCACGAACCATCCGGCAACCACATCCGCCAGGCGCTGAATCGGTGCTCGGGTGCGTTGAGCCTCGGCTACCATTCGGACAATCTGAGAAAGAACAGTATCTGCTCCCACCCGTTCGGCTCTCATCACCAGACTGCCGTTGCCGTTTATCGTGCCACCGGTGACTTTGCTTCCCTTGGTCTTTTCGACCGGAATTGGCTCACCGGTAATCATCGATTCGTCCACAGTGCTCGTTCCTTCGAGCACCACGCCGTCCACCGGGATCCTTTCTCCGGGCCTCACCCGAAGACGCATTCCGGCCTGCACCTGGTCCAGGGGGAGATCCTCTTCGCGTCCATTCTCCTGCAGCACTCTTGCTTTGTTTGGTTGAAGCCCCAGGAGACTCTTGATGGCGCCTGATGTCTGGCTGCGTGCCCGAAGCTCCAGCACCTGACCCAGCAGCACCAGCACCACAATCACGGCGGCAGGCTCAAAGTAAACCGAAAGCGCGCCCGTGTGAGGGTCACGGAACGAATCGGGAAACCAATCCGGGAAGAAGGTCGCGCCCGCGCTGTAGAGGTAAGAAGCGCCGGTTCCGAGCGCAATCAGCGTGAACATGTTCAAATGCCGGTTCACGACGGATCGCCACCCTCGAACAAAGAACGGCCAGCCACCCCAAAGCACCACAGGCGTAGCAAAAGCAAACTGCACCCATAAGAGCGCAGTCGGGCGAAGAAGCGATTGAAGCGGTTTACCGGGGAGCATCTCCGAAACCATGAGCAGCAGAAGAGGCGCGGTAAGTGCCGCCGATAGCCCGAAGCGCCTCGTCATGTCACTGAGTTCAGGGTTTTCTGCATCACCGGTCACGGTGCGCGGCTCGAGCGCCATGCCGCAAATCGGACAGGTACCCGGCTCATCCCGCACAATCTCCGGGTGCATCGGACAGGTGTATTCGGTCCGTATAGCGGGAGGCACAAAGGTCACGGGCTCTAAAGCCATCCCGCACTTCGGACAAGCCCCCGGACCTGTTTGCCGAACCTCCGGATCCATCGGGCAGGTGTATTCGACGTTCGCTTTGCCTTCGGGAGAGGTGCTGACCTTCTTGGGCTCCAAATATCTTTTCGGGTCTGCCTGAAACTTCTCAATGCAGGCGGGATTGCAAAAGTAATACGTTTTGCCGCCATAGTCAACAGTGCCAGCCGCGTCTTCGGGCGCAATTGTCATGCCGCAAACCGGATCGGGCATCTCCTCTTGCGTGCTCGCGAGCAGGGGAGCGTCTCTGTGATGTTCGTGTAGCATCTTCTTCTCTTTGGTGGTCTGTTACGCCTGTACGCAATACGACAGCAGGGGCCAGGTGCGTCTTCGAATCGCCAGCCCCTGCCGTATGAGTCAGTTCTTTACATAGTGCGCTGGGTTCGCATCAAACTTCTTTTTGCAGCCGCCGGAGCAGAAGTAATAGGTTTTCCCCTGAAACTCGCTCTGGCCGGCTGCTTTCTTTGGATCAACCTGCATGTTGCAGACAACGTCCTTTTCCATCTGTTGGGTCTCCTCTTCTCGTTAAGCCGTGTGAAGCTACTCCGCTGGTTTCAACCGAACGCGCAGAAAAACGTTGGCGCCCCATGGGTGGTCTCCGTAGTAAGGCTTTATGGCTGAAGGAATAGCGTAGGCCGTAAAGTTTGCTCCAACCCCGGTCTCAACGTTCTTGAAAAACCCGATGTCTCTGGTGTAACCGGCCGTGTAGCCCTGAATCCGGAACGAGCTTCCGGCCGTCTGGGCCAGCTTGGCCTGGAGGTCAGGATCATTCGCGAACAGCTCGTCTTTATCGACGACTTCCACCCGACCAGTGAGAAAGTCTTTCTTCGTAAGCGGATACATCGTCTCAACAAGATAGGAGTTCGTGTTGCGGTCTGTTTGGACGACGTGGTTCTGCCCCCAGATCAAGCTGGTAGACCAGGCGTTTCCGTGCTCCATTGGTCTCGTGTAGTGGACGGAAGCCGTCGTTCGGACGACGTCTCCGTGAGTCTCGGCGTGCCCGCCCACAAAAAACGGCCGCTCCGGATCGGCAAGCCTGCCGGCAGAGATCTGCGCCATCCAGTTCTTTGAGGGAAATACCGAGAAGCGTCCGGAATACGAGTTCACTGGTCCCCAGTCGAAATTCCAGCGATTCTCGTTCGGCTCCGTGCCGTAGAAACCGCTCGCCTCCAGGCGGAACCACTTGTGCCTCAATGCAACGGTGAGCACGTTGTCTGCGATGTGTGTGGAGTCCTGCCAGTGATGCCCCAGTGTTGCCTGGGGCAATTCGAGAGCCGAAGCCCGGTGAGGAAAGGCCACCGGTCCAAGCGCCGGATCTCCTACGGGCGCGTAGTAGAAATGCAGCATAGTGTTCTCGCCGAGCGAATGGGCATAATTCATCCCCAGTCCCATGATCAGGTCGTGCGGATGCTGTGCATCCACCAGGGCCTTCCCGTAAGCAGTCTCCCCGGTCTGAAAAAGAAGCGGATACCGCCGGTTCGTAATCGTCAGCGGGTCAAGACTAAACATTGACTGGAACATGAAGCCGCCACCCAGAAAGCTGTGCTCCGCAGAAACCATCCCCCAGTTGGGAGAGTAAAACTTGTCTCCTCCCCGTGGGCCGCTCTGCTGCGTGTCCACCAGAAATCCCTGACCCATGATCATCAGGTTCCACGAACCGAGCCGCGGCATCAACATTGGCATCGGCCAGCTCTGTGGATTCATACTTGTGCCGGAAGAAAGGTTCATCAAATACTTCCCGGCTTCGTTCATATCCATGCCGTGCTTCATTCCCGGCATCCCCTCATGTCCACTCATCCCTGGCATCTTTGAATGGTCCATTTGGCTCATGTCTTCGGGAGCGTCCGCAGTCTTACCCGCAACCGGAGAGCCAGCTTTGTCTTTCTTCTCGTGCATATCGGCCATATCGTGGCCGGCATGATGGGCGGAGGTTCCGTTCCCTTGTGCTTTAAGTTGCTGTGCAAACGTGCCGTTCAAAAGAATCGCCGCAAAAGCGAATCCTGAGCAGGCGAGAAACGCCTTGCCGTTATTCATAGACACTCCTGTTCCTTGATGTGCTTGACGATGATGTGCTTGACGATCGTTCTGTGCGTTTCTGGGAAACGCGCCGCGCAGTCAAAACAAAGAATTTGCTCACCGCTGGAGGCTGGTGTGCAGTCGGAGGGCTAGATTCTGCGGACTGTAGAAAATCCGCGTGGAGCAAGGGGCGGAGGCGAGACGTCCGGGCGACTGTACTGTTGTCGCGCCGACAGCATCAACATGTCTTCTGGGGGAAGAACCATGACGGCTTCCATCCCCTGAAGATTCGGCGTTACGTCAACAGGCGCTCGGTATTCACCTACCAGCGACTGGTGTCCGCACTGCTGAGAACCGCCGTGATTTGACGATTGCTTGTGCTCGTGGCAGGGAGGCGTGTCGCTGCTGGTTTCGCGAGCAAATTCCGGACACGGATCTGCCGCACAGGCGAAAACGCACTGGACGCTCGCAAAGGCCAGCATCAGGCACAAGAGAATGATCTGTGGTCCAGTCCGCTTTCCGCCCTTGATGCACGCCCACACCGTCATTGGAGTACCCCGTCAGAATCCAGGCTCTCCAATATGGGGCACTCGCTGGTCGAGCCGTGTCCGGAACAGTGCGCGGTGACAGTCTGAAGAGCTTCTTTCATTGCGCTGAGCGCGCGCATCTTTTCTTCGATGTCGGCGACTTTCGCCTGAGCAAGAGCGCGCACTTCTGCTCGGTCGCGATTTGTATCAACCCGGAGCGAAAGAAGCTCACGGATTTCCGACAGGGCAAAGCCTAGGTCCTGAGCCCGTTTGATAAATCGCAGCCTGCGGACTGTGCTCTCCGAAAAGGTTCGATACCCGGACGAGAGCCTTGGCGCAGATGGCAGAAGTCCTTCTCGCTCGTAATAGCGAACCGTTTGGAGGTTGACCCCGCCTCGCTCCGCAACTTCGCCAATCCGCATGCTCATCAATCATTTTATCCTAAACCCTCTACTTAGGTATAGGGTCAAGTACTTTTAGCGGCCGAATGCAGAGTTATTGATGCGCTGCAACTATGCCCCTGTTGCAGCCTATGGGCTGCCTGTACCGCGTTCTTACAAGGTGCCGCCATCTGGCCTGACATTTGACACTTCGCTTCATGCGCGGTAAGGCGCATTCTTTGGCAAGTTCCTCATGCCCGACCGCATTGTGGTTGGGATTAACGCCTCACCATCGGGTTCATCAGGTTTCCACAAAGCCTATAGGCAAATGGGTTGCCCTCGCTTGGACAGATCGATAAGAATCAGGCGTGGGTTGTTGCCTGTCCGCTCGCGAGACCGAGGTGCACTGGGAAGGATAACATCCGACGCGGGGAAAGTGTTTCCGGTCGGGCTGCTCTCCGAATCTCTGCTCCCGTACAGTTATTCGCTTGAGGTGTGCTAATGTTTACACTCGCATTGGTACGTACGGTACCGTCCGGCCCCGATGTTGCCCGCTCCCCGCTCGTGGCGCTATAGTCAGTTATATTATGGGCATCTTTTATCCGGTCTTGCCACCCTTCTCATTAGCGACTCACGGCAGATCGCAGTGATATCCCTGCTGATTACGTGTCGCTCGTAATCATCGGCCTCTCCGGACAGGGGCCTTGGGCTGCATACCCTTTCGCGACGATGCAGGCCTGCAGTCAGTAAGTTTCTGGACGGTGAAATCGGGTTCCGCCTGGACCAACGCTTCTAATTACTCCGCTCGACGCGGCAAAAAAAACAACGAATCAGGAGATCTAATGAGTGTTGCAGTCATTACCGGTTCAGCGGGCCTGATCGGCTCCGAGGCTGTTTCTTATTTTGCGGGACTGGGTCTCACCATA
>JAUZEU010000211.1 GCA_030838885.1 Bryobacterales bacterium
CCGGCCCAGTAATCAAACGAGTTCTGCAGATACACGCGCTGCAGTTGGCCGCGCGCGATGGTTGCCCCGTTTGAGTTGCTGGGCAGGCCAGCGAGGAAATCCGCGATCGAGCGCTGAGGACTGCTGAGGGTTGTATCCGCAGCCCAGGGTCCGCGCGAACCATCGAAGACAAACGTGCCGCGCTTATTGATGTCATAGAACACGTCGAGCACGGCGCGCCGGTATTCCGCGCCCACTCTCCACAGGTGCCCATTGTTTGTATAGGAGAGATTGTCGGTGATGTGTCCGGTTGTATCGATCCGGCCGAGGGGGTTGCTGGCACCGGTATAGTCGAAGCCGCTGATGGTGATCTTCGGGGCACCTTGGAGGGTCGGTTCCGTGACCCCCGTGTTCAGGCCAAGGGCAATCGGATTGAAGCTCGTATTGAGGTCGTTAAAAGTCTGGAGGAAGTAGTTCACCCCGAGCGTTAACTGGTTCACCATGTGGGGAGAAAGAATGGCGTTCTCCACCACCGAGTAGTTGTGCATGTGGCTGGGTGCAACCTGGAAGTAGTCATGCAGGTGCGAGCCGACGTCGGCTGTCTGGGTTCCGGTGCCGCCGAAGTAGCGCGCAAATATCGAGTGCTTATCGTTGAACCGGTGGTCGAGCTTGATGACGCCGTTGTAGCTGTTGTAGTCGTTTCGGCCATTGCTGAGGTAATTGCTTGCGGTGGCGGTGCCGGTGCGGCTGTCAGCTGGCCAAAGGGTCAGAAGATTCGTCGCCACCGGGTTCACCGAGGTGTTGTAACGATCCAGCACGGACTTTCCGGATGCAATCCATGCGTCTGAGGGCGTGGTATCCAGCACAGAGTTGTTGGCGTTGGCAAGCTGCGCCTCGCCGACCGCGAAGAAGAAGGTTTTGTTTTTGATAATGGGTCCGCCGACTGAAAACCCGAACTGGTTATTGCGGATTACCTGCTTGGGAGAAGTGGCTGTTTGCACCGGCGAACGTGCGGCCAGCGCCTCATTGCGGTTGTCGTAATACAGGCTGCCATGCAGGGCGTTGGTGCCGGATTTCAGCACCAGATTCACAGCCGAACCGGCGTTGCGCCCCTGTTCCGGGCCTCCGTTGGACTGGACTGAGAACTGGTCGATCGCTTCGATCGGCAGCAGCGTGCCAGCAATGCCGGCGACACCGCCCTGGTTCACCGCGGCGCTGTTGTGGAAGGCATCGTTGTTGTCTGCGCCATCGATTTGATAGTTATTGCCACTGGTCCTCATCCCGTTGACAGAGGTCGTACTGGGAGAGACGCCGGGGGCGAGCTTGATCATTTGCCGGAAGTCGCGACCGTTCATGGGAAGGTCATTGACGGTTTTCTTGTCGATCAGCCCGATGAGCGCGGTGGAAGTGGTTTCGACGGTTACTGCCGAGGCCGAAACTTCCACCACCGAAGCCTGCTGCGCGACGCCCAGCTGAACAGTGATGTTCGTGGTTTTCGAGACGGCGATCTCGATGCTGGATACCTTCTTCGCTTCGAAGCCGGGGCTGGAAACGATCAGATTCCACGTGCCGACCGGCAGGTCAAGGAAGAGAAATTCGCCGTTCGCGGACGATGTATTCGAGCGCGTATCGCCGGTGGCCGGGCTCTCCAGTTTTACAACGGCGCCCTGAATGGCCGCGCCGGAACCGTCTGTAGCGATGCCCGAAAGGCCGCCGCGGAAGGACTGTGCAAAGAGGGCCGAAGCGAGCAGGAGGAAAAGGGAAAAACGTTTAAAAGACATGCAATCTCCGTGAGATGGACTGATTACCGTCGGCACGGAGACGGATATAGGCGAGAGATGCGTATCTCCCAGGCTAAAACGTGGAAGCCCCTGTTATTAACTGAAGGTTAGCACAGGGGCCCAAAAACTCAGGATTTAGTGACTGCCTCCCTGTTGCCTCTCGCGCTTCTCCCAGCCTGGTTTGAAGAGCGGCAAATAGCCTTCCGCCTGATAAGGGTATTTGGCGATTTCGTCGATGACGAGGTCCAGTCCGAGCCCTGGTTTTTCGCTGATTTTAATGTAGCCGTCGACGACTTCGACGGGATTGGTGACGATGGTCTTTTCCCACGGCTCATTGAAGTCGTCAAAGATTTCGTGGATGAGGAAGTTGGGTAAAGAGGCGTTGAGCTGCGCGCAGGCGGCGGAGCAGATGGGACCCTGAGCACTGTGCGGCGCGATGGAGCCGTAGTGGGCATCGACCATGTCCGCGATCTTGCGCGTCGCGAAAATTCCGCCGAGATTCAGCGGTTCGGGTTGCAGGATGCTGACGACGTCGTGCTTCAGCAGGTCGGCGAACTGGTACTTGGAGGAGAGGCTCTCGCCGGTGGCGATGGGCACGGGGCTGCGGCGTGCGACTTCCACCATGGCGCCGACATTGGAATGATGCACGGGTTCTTCGAACCACATGGGGCGGAACTCCGCCATCTTCTCTGAGATGGAGACGGCGGTGGCGACGTCGAAGCGGCAGTGACCCTCGATCAGGAGGTCCACCGAGGGTCCAACCGTGGAACGGACCGCGCGGATAATGTCGATTGCCAGATCGGTGTCATAGCGGGACATCTGACGCCAGGCGTTGCCGAAGGGGTCGAATTTCATGGCGGTGTAGCCCTTGGCGACCACTTTTTTCGCGTTGACCGAGAAATTCTCCGGGGTGCGCGGGCCTCTGTACCAGCCGTTGGCGTAGGCGCGCAGCTTTTCATGGCAGCGGCCGCCCATCAGGTTGTAAATGGGCTGGTTGCACGCTTTGCCGATGATGTCCCACAGCGCGATCTCGATGGCCGAGACGGCGCACATGTGCACCTGGCCGCCTTCGGTGTAGACATCGCGGATGAGGCGCTGGGAGATGGTTTCGACCTGGAAGGGGTCCATGCCAAGGACGAAGGGCGTGAGTTCGTGGATGGCGGCTTCGACGGTCTTGGCGAAGTAGTTGATGGTGCCCTCGCCAATTCCATGGATGCCTTCGTCAGTGGAGACCTTGGCGAAGAGCCAGTTTTTCCACGGATTGCCGACTATATAGGTATCGATAGCTGTGATGCGCATTGAAAGTAATAGTTTATCGGGGAGGGTAGTTCAGGCGGCTTTGAGGCGGTTGTGGATGAAGCACGGAGATGAAGAAAACGATAAACGCGGATTCACACAGATAAGGCGAACATTTCTCAGGATCTTGTAATACCCGGCCGCTCCACCGGTCTACCCTAATGAATGCAACTGGCAACTGGAGCACAACCGATTTCCTCCGTGCCGAATCCCTCGCCCTTTCCCCTCACCGGACCGGATGCCCTGGAGCGTGTCTTTGACGCGCACCACGTGATGGTTTTCCGTTCCGCTTACCGGGTAACGGGCAATGCCGCTGACGCCGAAGACGTCCTGCAAACCGTCTTCCTCCGTCTGGCCGGCCGGGTTCTCGGCACGGAAGTGGTGGAAAACATGGAGGGTTACCTCCGCCGCGCCGCCATCAACGCCTCGCTCAATCTGCTGGAACGGAGGGCGAGCCAAAACCTGCCGCTCGAAAGCGCCCCCGAACCGCAGGAGCGAGTGGATCAAAGCAGACAGCGCGACATCCGCGAAGTGCTGCGACTCGCCATGGCGACCCTGGGCGGACGCACCGCCGAAATGTTCGCCCTCCGGTTTATAGAAGGCCACTCCAACGGCGAAATCGCGGATATGTTCAACGTCTCCGCACTCGTGGTCGGCGTCACGCTCCATCGCGCCCGCAAACAGCTGCAGAAAGAAATTCAGGCATTAGGAGGTCTC
>JAUZEU010000250.1 GCA_030838885.1 Bryobacterales bacterium
CGGTGTTTGTCAAGGGCCGTCAGAGTTACGTCGACAGAGGCGGCAAGTTCGTCTGGAACCCTGCGGCTTAGTTGAGCACCACGTCCGGATGGTAGAGGTTCGGGAGCACAATGCGCCCGATCGCGAGGACACTGCCCTCCGGACCAATTGCCTTCACATGCTCTGTGCCCTGCTGCACCCGGAACGGTGAGGCGCTGAAATTTCGTCCTTGCCTGATGTGAAGCGCCGTTAGCTCGTCCACGAAGACAGGCGGGAAGTGAGGCAATAACTTCGGCATGGGCAGCACCGCCTGCTCCAGATGCCCTTCATCTCGCAGGCCCTGAAGTCGTTCGAGGGTGAACGCGTCTTCCAGTCTGAAAGGCCCCGAGCCGGTACGCACCAGTTCTTCGATGTGTGCGCCGCAGCCGAGCGCTACCCCGAGATCGTGCGCGATGGAACGAATATAAGTTCCCGGAGAACACCGGACGAAGATGCTGGCACGGTCGCCCGCCAGGCTTTTCAGCGCCAGTTCGTGAATGCGAATTTGCACCGGCGCCAGTTCCACCTGAATGTTCTTCCGGGCGAATTTGTAGGCGGGCACGCCGCCAATCTTCTTTGCGGATACCGGTGGCGGGATTTGTTCGATCTCGCCTCGCAATGGACGGAACAAGGTTTCCAGATCTTCAGACTTCAACTCGACGTCGACCGGTTCTGTGGTGCGTTCCCCCTGGCTGTCGTAAGTCGTAGTCGCAAAACCGAACCGGATCACCGCTTCGTAAGCTTTTTCCGAATCCTCCCAATAACGGGCCAGGCGGGTTGCTTGTCCGATCATCAGGGGCAGCACGCCTGTCGCAAGCGGGTCGAGAGTCCCCAGATGCCCCACACGACGGGTACCTGCAATGCCTCGCATCTTCCCCACTACATCGTGCGAGGTCCAGCCCGTCGGCTTATTCACGACAATGATGCCATCCGGCGCTGATTGAATCACTTTTGCTGTTCCAAAGCCTCAATCGTTTTCAAAACGACTTGCCCAACGATTTCAAAACTGCGGGCGCTTAGCTTGTCTAAGGTGTCCTGCGGAGTATGCCAAAAGGTGGCCTGAGACTCGAAGTCGATCAGATCCACGGCGCGAACTCCGGCGTTGATAAACGGAATGTGGTCGTCGCTGACCGGTCCCCCTTCTCGCGGGAAGGCGGCCGAATATCCAAGTGAGTCTGCTATGTCCCACACCAGTTTACGCAAAGACGGGGAGGAACTGGTCTCCCAAACCAGGCGGAAGTTCTTATCGCCAATCATGTCCACGTTCAAGAGCGCCTTCAGCTTGCGTACGGTGCCGTCCGCTGTCCATTTTTCGGCCAGATGCCGGCTGCCGTACACGCTGTCGGTATCGCTCCACTCCCGCACGGCCTCTTCTCCGTCGAAAAACACAAGATAGATATCATCCGCTCGCGGGCGGTTCCGCAGCGTGCCGGCGAGTTCCAGAAGGAAGCCTGTCGAGGAGCCGCCATCGTTGGCGCCCACAAAACCGGCCATTTTTTTCGTGTCATAGTGGCCCGTAATCGCGGTGCCTGCGCCGGATTTGCCTGGCAGACGCGCAATGATGTTCTCCATTGGCAGCGGCCCGTCGGGAGTCTGTGCCGTAAAACTGTCCGTCGTGACTTCCCAGCCATCGGCCACCAGCTGACGCCATATGAAGCTGCGCAGCTTAGCGATGGCAGCCGAGCCGTCAGGACGAGGTCCAAAAGCCACCGTCCGGGCTGTGTAATCGAGTGCACGCTCGCCGCTGAAATTGGCTGTGTGTTTGCTTTGACCTTGTAAAGCAAACGCAAGCAGCGAAGCGGCCAACAAGAAGGCGCTGGGAACGGGAAGCAGTGGGCGGTGCATGATGGCTGTAACCAGAATAAACGGGCCCACTGTTCCTGTCTCATTGTTAACCATTGACATAACAGCTACTTGCGTGGCTATTTGGTATACCTGAACGTTAGGAGGTGTGCGTTTGGACACGATCAGCGTCGGCGCGCTCTTGCGGCAGGAGCGGCTCAGACAAGGGAAGTCCCTCGAGGAAATCGCCAGCCGTACCAGAATATCTCAACGGTTCCTCGAAGCTATTGAGGTCGATGACATTGGCCGAACACCCGGCCTCGTGTTCGTGCGCAGCTTTGTGCGTCAGTACGCTTCAGCGCTGGGTATGGATGCGAAACCTCTGATGGCGGATCTGCCGAAGGTGGATCTGGAAAGCGTTCTTTTGCCGAATCCGGCATATGCCGCCCACCCGCGCCACCGCGACCCGCGCTGGGCAGCCGCGCTTTCATCGGCCATGTGGGTTGTTCTTGTAGCCGGAACTTCCGTCGGAGGTTACCTCTATCTCAACCGTCAGCAGCCCCTTGCGAATACACATCCCGTATCCGCTCAGGCAGCTGATTCCACAGCAGTTCCAGGGCTAAACGATTCCCAGCCAAACCCCGTCGCGGCAGCAGCGCCGGACACCATACCAGATCCCGCAAATCACGCTGTGCAGGTCATTCTGAAGGCGCGCGAAGCCTCCTGGGTGCAAATCACCGCCGATGGTAAGAACGCCTTTACGGGGATTCTGAATCCCAACGACTCACGGGCGGTCGAGGCAGACGCTCTGATCAAAGTGACAGCCGGGAATGCTGGTGGAGTGGAAATCTCGCTGAACGGCAAATCGCTGGATCCCCTGGGGCACTCAGGGCAGGTACGCACGGTCCGGCTGACCGCCGAAGGTCTGCAGCCTCCAAAAACAGTCCAGATATCGTCTTCGGCCCTTTAGGCTCTCACCATCTCAGGCCGCAACCAGGGTCCGGTTCCGGCCTGCCTGCTTTGCTTCATACAGGCAGCGGTCTGCCTCGGCAATCAACTCCTCACCGCTTCGGTGGGAATCGAGGAGCGGAGCGACGCCGAACGAACTGCTGATCTGGAAGGAGACACCTGCTTCAGTAAATACATGGGCACTCAATTCGCGCCGCATCCGTTCCATCACTTCTGCTGCCGCCTCGGACGAAATCCCAGGCATCGCCAGAATAAACTCATCGCCGCCCATGCGCGCCAGAATGTCGTATCTGCGCAGATGTTCCCGAAGAATCCGGCCGAAGGTCACCAGGGCGCGGTCACCCGCTGCGTGACCGTGCGTGTCGTTGACCTGCTTGAACCGGTCCAGATCACAGGCGCATACGGTGAGAGGCGTGCGGTTCTCCCGGGCAGCCTTAAACGTCTTTGCAAACAACCGTTCGAATTCCCATCTGTTGGGCAGCCCCGTGAGCGCGTCCGTTCTCGCCTGCAGCGACAGAATATCCTCGGCCTGCTTTCGCTCTGTGATGTCAGTATGGGACCCTGCCATCCGCATGGCCCGGCCGCGCTCGTCCCAAATCGCCTGCCCGCGATCCATGATCCAGCGCCAGTTACCGTCCTTATGGCGCAAACGGTATTCGACGGTAAGGAGGGGGGTTTTCTTCTCCTGATGTGCTGCCACGGCGTCGAGTGTCGGCCTGACGTCATCCAGGTGCAGCAGGCGGACAAAATCAGCGTGACTGTCCCCGATTTCCCAATCTTCATAGCCGAGCATGTCCCGCCATCGCGGCGACCGAAAGATCCGGTCGGTCCTGAGGTCCCAATCCCACAACGCGTCGCCGGCGGCACGCAGCGCCAGTTGCCACCGCTCCTCGCTTACGCGGAGCTGGTCCAGCGTACGTTCCAGCTCAGTCAGATCCCGCACGATCATCAGGCATGCCTGCCGGCCTTCGTACTCCAATTCGTAACTGGTGACATCCACCGTGAGCACAAGGCCATCCTTCGTTTGGTGCCGGTTCGGCTGGACGCCAGGGGAAAGCAAATCGGGCAGCGTCATGCCGCTCAGAAAATCCTGGCGCGTCCATCCATAGCGGTTGACCGCCGCGACATTCACGGTCAGAAACGCCAGCGTCTCCCGGTCGTAAACCCAGGCGGGCACCGGATTCTGTTCGAACAACGTCCGGTACCGCATTTCACTCGCCGCCAGCCCCTGAATCGCGAGTTCGCGCTCCGTGATGTCGATGGCAGTCCCGCCAATGAACTTGTCGCCGTTTTCATTGGCGAACGGAAATTTCACCACGAGCAGATCCCGTATGTCGCTGGACGAAGCGGGTATTCTCTCAATCAGCTGAACAGGTTTATCTTCCGCAAGAATCTGCAAATCGGCCGCCCTCAGATGTGTTGCCACTTCCGAGGGCCAGAGCGCAAAATCATCTTTGCCAAGACACTGTTCAGGAGGCATATTCAGCAGCTGAGAAAGGGCTCGGTTGATATACAGCATCCTGCCCTGCGCGTCCTTCATGAAGGACATTGCAGGGCTGTTGTCCATGAATGCTGCAAAACGCCGCTGCGCTTCCCGGCGACCGGCGTCGGCCAGTTCCGCCGTGAGTTTCAGCTGCCAGGCATGCAACGCCAGCCAGGCCAGCCCGGAAGCCAGCACAATGATCAAAATCAGACTGAAACGGTAGATGCTGCTGCGCTTGTTGGCGTCTTCTTCAGCCCAGACGGACCGGGTCCCCGGGGCCGAAAACGGCGACCACTCATCCAGCTTGCTGCTCAGGAACCCGTCCGATGTAAGGTTGGCGATTTCGGCGCGCAGAGCCGTCGCAGCGCCACGTGCTTCCGGAACTGCTGCCAAGTGCAGCGGACCGGCGGATCCCGGCAGAGAAGCAATATGAAAGCTTGCCGTTTCGCAGCCTTCCGGCCGGTTCAGCAGCATCGCGTCCAGCACTCTGTTCTCCATCAGAGCTGCTGCCGCTTCACCCCGGCAGACCGACTGAACTGCTTCTGCGCGAAACACGCGAATCAATTTCTTGCTTTGGGACAGATACTGATCTGCAATTTTCTTCGTGAACCTGAGCCGCGCATGGGCGACTACCTTACCCGCAGCATCATGCGGATTCCGAATCGGATGTTCCTGCAGCGACAAGAGAAGATAGTTGTTCTCCAGCCACGGCCGGCTCAGATAGAATTTCGCCTCGCGCTCGGCTGTGTAACCCACCAGAGGCCATAGCTGCACCGTCCGTTTCTCCAGTGCAGTATCGACGGGAGTATCGTGCAAAGGGATCCAGATGAGCCTGATCCCCCGTCGCCGCGCCGCCTCATTTAAAACGTCTACGGCAAGTCCCTCAACAGAGCCATCCGGCCGAATCGAATAGAATGGAGGGGAGTGGTCCACGCCCACCCGCAGAACGGCTTGTAGTGGGGGTCTGGTCGCGAGTGCAACCCAGCCCGCAACGCAAAAGATGCCAGTGATTGCGGTTGCCGCGGCAATTCCGGCGCGCCTGGAGATTTTTGTCAACCCCTTCATGTACTAGTACTAGTATCTAATGATACACTAACGAGGGTTAATGGGACTCAAGTATATTACACTTAGAATAGCAGGAAGCCAGCCCTATGTCTTTTTCAGTTCCATTTTAGCCACCGCCTCGATATGCACCTCGTCCGGCCCGTCGGCCAGACGCAACGTCCTCGAATTAGCCCACGCTGCCGCCAGCCCGAAATCGTCCGACACTCCCGCACCGCCGTGCGCCTGAATCGCCCTGTCCAGCACGCGAAGCGCAACGTTCGGCGCGACTACCTTGATCATGGCGATCTCCGCCTTAGCAGCTTTGTTCCCGGTGGTATCCATCATCCAGGCCGCTTTCAGCACCAGTAAACGCGCCTGCTCGATTTCGATTCGCGACGTCGCGATGTCCGTCCGCATCGTACCCTGCTCGGCAAGGGTCTTCCCGAACGCCACCCGCGTTTTCACGCGGCGGCACATATCGGCCAGCGCGCGTTCCGCAACACCCAGCAGCCGCATGCAGTGGTGAATACGCCCCGGCCCCAAACGCCCCTGCGCGATTTCAAACCCCCGGCCTTCTCCCAGCAGCAGATTTCCGGCAGGTACCCGGACATTTTCAAAAACCACTTCGCCATGGCCATGCGGCGCCTGGTCGTACCCGAACACGGGCAGCATACGCACGATCTTTACCCCCGGCGTGTCCATCGGAACAACAATCATCGACTGCTGCTGGTACTTCGGAGCACTCGGGTCAGTCTTGCCCATGAATATGGCCACTTTGCACCGTGCATCTCCCGCGCCGGAAGTCCACCACTTTCGCCCGTTGACGACGTATTCGTTACCTTCACGCACAATTCGCGATTCGATGTTCGTCGCATCGGAGGAAGCGACGGCTGGCTCCGTCATCGCGAAACATGACCGGATCTGCCCCGCAAGCAGCGGCTCCAGCCATTGCCTCTTCAGTTCCGGCGAGGCATACCGCTCGAACACTTCCATGTTTCCGGTGTCCGGCGCCGAGCAATTGAACACCTCCGGACCCATCGGGGACGCGCCCATAATCTCGCACAGCGGCGCATACTCCAGGTTCGTCAGCCCCGCGCCATGCTGGCTGGCGGGAAGGAAAAGGTTCCACAATCCGGCCGCCCGCGCCTTGGGTTTTAATTCTTCGATAATGGGCGCCGGCTGCCAGCGGGAGGAGCTTCGCTCATGCTCATGCAGCTTGTGCTCGTGCGGGTAAACATGCTCGGCCATGAAGGCGTAGAGCCGCTTTTGCAAATCGATGACTTTGGGCGAGTGTTGAAATTGCATGTGAACTCCTGACGGATTTTACCTGTAGGTGCAGAGTTCAGGCGCCAGATGCGGCACCGCATTGAACATATGCAGGCGCATTTGCTTCTCGCGCAACCGCATCACCGTGATGGAAGTGTTATGCAGCACCGCTGCGAGACGCATTGCGCGATAATCCTCCACATCCATGCCCAGCGCCGCCCAGATGCCAATTGGCGTAGCCGACGTGAAGACAACAATATTGTGGTCGTCAGTGGCTTCCGCGCATGCGCCGATCACGGGACAGCGCGACGTAATGCGGTCGTGGAACTGCAGCCAGGTTTCGCCGTTATAGCTCGGGTGGCCCTGAATCCACGCCTGCACGATCTTCAGATCACTGGGTGTCCACCGGCGGTGTATCTGCGCGTCATGCTGTTCACCTGCCGCGCGCAGTTCGGCGCTCATTGTTTCAAACTCTCTGCGAAACTCGGCATCCTCTTGGCATAAAACTGGCGCGAGTTCACTATAAACGTGATCGAGATCGAACTCATTCCAGCCGGGGTCGACCGTGAGGGAAGGGAATGGGGCGCCCTCGCGTTTGAATGCCTCCATCACTTCAGCGGCGGTCTCTCTCTGGCGCGTCAGCCCACCGGTATATGCCTCCGCAAAGCGCACGCCGGCGCGAACCAGGTATTCACCCGCAAGCCGGGCCTGCTGCTTGCCCATGTCGGAGAGAGCGTCATAGCGAATGCGTGTACCGGCCTGCCCATGCCGTATCAGGTAAACGCGGCTCACCTCTGCTGTTCCACCATCTCAGATGCCAGGCTTACCAGGCCACGCACGCGGCGATCGAAATTGCGAAAGCGTTCGTCATGCGTCTGGCCCCTGTGAAAACGAAAGTAGATCTGCTGCAGAATCACGGCTAATTTAAACACACCCATCACTTCGTAGTACCCGATATGAGTAACGTCCCGGCCCGTCTGGCGCGCATACCGCTCCACGAACTCGTTACGTGTGAACCAGCCGGGGCGCGTCGTAATCGCCGACACGGTGGAATCCGGCGCGACCCAGTAACAGAGGCTCAGCCCCAAATCTGCCAGAGGATCGCCGACTGTAGCCATCTCCCAATCGAGCACCGCTTCCACGCGATCGGCAGAAGGCGCGAACATCACGTTATCGAGCTTGAAATCGTTATGCACCAGCGCAGGGGAAAGCGGATGTGGCACATGGTCGAGCAGCCACGAGATTACCCGGTCCATGTCCGGCAACTCTTCCGTCTTAGCGCCCTGCCAGCGTTCGGACCAGCCGCGCACCTGGCGTTCCACGAAACCCTCAGGCCTGCCAAGAGCCCGCAGTTCCGGCGCCGAGACATCCACATCGTGCAGACGCACCAGACAATCCACAAATGCTTCGCTCGCCATACGTGGATACTCCGCGATCGGCTCCCATCCGGGCGGCGCCGCATCGCGCAGCACCACGCCCTCCCGGCGTTCCATCAGGAAAAACGTCGCGCCGATAACCGACGCGTCCTCGCACAGCAGCACCACCCTGGGTGCTTCCGGAAAATACGGATGCACCGCACTGAGAACCCGGAATTCACGCGCCATATCGTGAGCCTTCGGAGCCACCGGGCCAAGCGGTGGACGCCGCAGTACATACTCCCGGCCCCCCGCGCGAATCAAATAAACAAGGTTCGAATGGCCGTTCGGAAACTGCTCGATCTCCACAGCAGCTGCGCCGCCGGGTAACTCTTCCCGAAGGTAGTGTGCGAGCGCCGTAACGTCGAGCTCTTCCCCTTGCCGGACGGCGCTCGTATCGCTGGTCATGCACCGAACCGGTAATACCGAACGATCCATTCCGCCACGCAGCACGGCTTCGCGGAGCCCTCCAGTTCCATAATCACGGACAGAGTCAGGTCTACCCCGCTCTCATCCCCCGATGAAAACTCTTTCGCCGACAGCAAGCTGAATCGCCCGCGTATTCTCGACCCCGCCCGCACCGCCGCCGGAAATCGCACCCGGTTCAGCCCATAATTCACCCGCAGCCGAACGCCTTCCACCTGCAGCATATCGCGCGACAAATGACTCAGCATTGAAAGCGTCAGAAAGCCATGCGCGATAGTCGCCCCATAAGGCGATTCGCGCGCTGCCCTCTCCTGATCGAGGTGAATCCACTGGCGGTCTTCGCTGGCCTCGGCAAACAGGTTAATCCGCTCCTGCGACACCACCATCCAGTCCGTCACGGCGACTTCCTTGCCTTCAAGGTCACGCAAATCATCAATCGTCATCTCACCGGCTTTCCCCATTCAACACTTTGGCGCAGAGCTTTCTTCAGGATCTTGCCGCCAGGGTTGCGCGGCAGCAGTTCCTCCCGTACCACCATATATTGCGGCACTTTGAAATCCGCCAGGCAGTTCCCCGCAAACCGGATCACATCGGAGACCTCAATGCTCCGCCCAGGCTTGGGCACAACGATCGCGCCTACTTTCTCACCCATCATCGGGTCGGGCACGCCCATCACCGCCACCTCAAAGATGTCCGGATGCGCGGTCAGCGCGCTCTCCACCTCCACGCAGTACACGTTCTCGCCGCCGCGATTCACCATGTCTTTCTTGCGGTCCACAATCTGCAGAAAGCCCTGCTCGTCCAGTCGCGCCAGATCGCCCGTTCGCAGCCACCCATCCACAAACGTCTCGGCCGTTGCTGCAGGTTTATTCCAATAGCCCGCCACCACGTTCGGTCCGCGGATCAACAACTCACCGACATCGCCGCCGGGCGGCACATCCGCCAGCCTGAGATCCACCACAGGAACGGCAAGCCCCACGGAATCGGGCCGGGTCAGAGAACACTCCCCGGGCAGAAAGGTAGCCATCGAGGATACCTCCGTAAGCCCGTAGCTGTTCGAAACGCTCGCGTTCGGAAATGCTTCGATAATCCCGGCAATCAGGTCCGGCGCAGCCGCAGCCCCGCCATAGGCCAGGCAGCGCACACCAGACAAATCGAATGTCCGGAAATTGTCCTGATGAATAGCGAGCCAGTAGATCGCCGGCACCGTGATCATGACCTCTATCCGTTCAGCCTCAATAGCGCGCAGAAATGTCTGCACATGGAACTTCGGCAGCAGCACCGTGGTGCCTCCAGCGGCACAAGTCGGCAGCAACTGGGTATTGCATCCCGTCACATGAAACAGCGGAGCGGAAACCAGATTCCGGAACTCGCGCGATGGCGCGAGCTTGACCCGCCGTGCCGATTCCATGTTCGACAGGAAATTAGCATGCGTGGTCATGGCCCCCTTGGGAAAGCCGGTAGTGCCGCTGGTGTAGAAGATGGCCGAAAGAGCCTGGTGCCCCAGGTCTTCGATCGCGAAAGGAGCGCCATCGGGCAGCGCGGCGCCAGGCAGGAACACGAAGCTGCTGCCCGAATCGTCCACTACATATTCAATCTCAGCCTCACTGAAACGCGTATTGACCGGGACTGCCGCAGCCCCGCAAAACTGTATCCCGAAAAACGCCACGCACCAATCAATGCCATTGCCCAGCCGGATCGCAACGCGGTCGCCTCGACGGATACCCAAAGAACGAAGGCCACCTGCCACACGCGCGGCTCTGTCCCAAAGCTCGCGGTAGCTGATGCGGCCACCATCGACTTCGACCACCGCCTCCGCCCCAGGCCGCGCATCCACCGTACGCCGCAGCATTTCCACCAACGACGGCGCAAGACTCTGGTAACGCGCTATGCCGCCGGCATCGCGCACAATCCCCGCCTGGTCAAACGGTCTCAGCATACAATGGCCACGCGGCTAATACCGGTAAACGCGCCCGGAAACGTTCGGCTTGCTGCACCACAAAACCCACCAGATCAGCAAGGCCTGCAAAGGCAGACGCGCCCAGGCAAACCAGTCCGGCATTGGCCTGACGGTCATCTGTATATGGTGCGTCGCCATGTAAACATTCGCCGGAAATACAGCAATCAGCAGCGCCGCCAGCCCCCACCCCGCAGAGCGCCGCAACGCCGGCACCAGCAACCCCACTCCCCCTGCGATTTCCGCTGCTCCACTCACGTACAACAAGGCGAGGTGCCAGGGGATATACGGCGGCATGATCCTGAGATAAGGTGCAGGGCGCACGAAATGCAAAAAACCCGCGAACACATAAAAAACGGCAGCCAGGAACCGGAAGAACGGCCGGATTCTCGAATCCATCTATTTCTTTTCCGGTGCGTCGTAATTTCCCAAACGCCGAACCCAGATGTTCCGGTAACGCACAGGATTATTGTGGTTCTGCAATACGAGTGAGTCTTCCGCGGGCTGCGGAACGTAGTGCGCCACCTGCCGGTAGACCATCGGGCCCATCGACTCCTTGTGGTTCTGCACCAGCACACCGTTAAACAGCACCGTGATAATCGCCGGCTTCAGAACCTTTTCCCCATCCATTCGCGGCGCTTCGAACATGATGTCGTACACGTTCCACTCGCCAGGCTTCCGGCCCGGGTTGGCAAGTGGTGGCCACTGCCCGTATATCGCCCCCGCCTGGCCATCCGCGTATGTCGGATTATTCCACGCATCCAGAACCTGTACTTCATAACGGCCCATCAGCAGCACGCCGCTGTTGCCGCGACCCTGGCTGGTGGAAACCGGCGGATTCGGGGACGACCACTCGAGATGCAGCTGAATGTCGCCGAATTTGTCCTTAGTTGCGATGTCGCCGGTGCGCGGAACTACCTCCACATAGCCCTCGCTCACTTTCCATTCGGCAGGCCCGGAGTTGCCGGCCTTGGAAATGCTGCTTGCATGGCTCTGCCATTTCGACAGGTCTTTCCCGTCGAACAGCACAACCGCGTCGGAAGGCGCGCCGCCCGGAGTTGATGCTGCGGTCACGACTGGCGGGTGAGGCCGGTCCGGATCATGTACATGCCAGGGCAGGCCCGGAAGAACAGGCGTGTCTTTGAAACCGAGGTCGTGATTTTCGCGGGCTGGTGGGGGTGTCTGAGCTTGCGCTGACCCAACCGCAAGGGCCGCAAGCGCAAAAGAAATGGTCAGGAGGTGCCGTTTCATCTCCTATACGATATATCGGTTTGGCCCCGGCTGGTCCATGATCACCAAACGCTTGAAGCGCAACTGACAGGAAGGACCTTCTCTCCCGAAAGATTATTTTCGGTTCACACTTGTACCACTTTTGACCCGCCATCCGTGTTCCTTTATCAGGAGAATGGAGCTATGAAGATCCGGACCTCGCTGATCCCCGCCGCGCTGACCCTACTAGCCGCCGGGACCGGCTTCGCTCAGGACCCACCCTCGCGCGTTGCCCGCCTGAACTGGCTCAGCGGCAACGTATCCTTCCAGCCTGCCGGGGTCGATACCTGGACGGGCGCCACCCTGAACTACCCCCTCACGACAGGCGACCATATCTATACGGACTCCGGCTCGCGCGCCGAAATGCATGTCGGCCCCAACGCCATCCGTCTGAATGGCGAAAGTAATTTCGGCTTCCTGAACCTGGACGACCGCACGGTGCAGGCCCGGTTCACCGAAGGCGCGATGGAAATCCGTCTGCGCCGCCTGGAAGACGACGACATCTACGAAGTGGACACTCCCCAGGGCGCGGTCTCGCTTCTCCGCACGGGCGATTACCGCATCGACACAGACCCTTACCGCAACGCCACCATGATCACCGTCTGGTCAGGCGAGGCGGACGTTTCCGCCAATGGCCGCAGCTTCATCGTGCACGCCAGCCAAACCGCCTACATCCCGGATGGTGGTGACCCCGACATCCGCGATGCTAACTCTCCGGACGACTTCGATAATTTCGTGCGCGACCGTAACAGCCGCGAAGACCGCGTGCCGCCGCCCGTTCATGTTTCCCAATCCATGGTCGGCGCCGAAGATCTGGATCAGTACGGCTCCTGGAATGAGAGTCCTGACTACGGCTGGGTCTGGGCTCCGCGCGTCGCCGTGGACTGGGCGCCTTACCATCACGGGCGCTGGGCATGGGTCGAGCCGTGGGGCTGGACCTGGATTGATGAAGCGCCCTGGGGTTTTGCGCCCTTCCACTATGGACGCTGGGCACGCGCCGGCAGGAGTTGGGTCTGGGTTCCGGGTACGGTCGTTGCTCGCCCGGTGTATGCGCCGGCGTTGGTGGCTTTCGTCGGCGGAACCGGAGCGGTCGCGTGGTTCCCGCTTG
This sequence comes from Bryobacterales bacterium, assembly GCA_030838885.1. Taxonomy (GTDB): domain Bacteria; phylum Acidobacteriota; class Terriglobia; order Bryobacterales; family Bryobacteraceae; genus BOG-234. The sequence goes on from JAUZEU010000250.1 coordinate 12,738, forward strand.
GCCCGCGTGAGCCTTACTACCCCGGCTACCGTGTCTCGAACACCTATATCCGCCAGGTCAATATCACCCACGTCACTAACATCAACGTGACCGATGTGAACGTCACGAACATGCGCTATGTGAACCAGCAGGTGCCTGGCGCAGTGGTCGCCATGCCGGAGCGGGGCTTCGTAACCGCACGGCCCGTGCGTGAGTTCGGGCAGCGCATTCAGCCACCGCAACTGGCACAGGGTCAGATCATCGGGGCAGCTCCACAGATTGCCCCGCGTCGTGAAAGTGTGATCGGGATCGAGACCAATCGGACTGTCGCGAGGCCTTCACAGGCAGTGATGTCCCGGCAGGTCGTAGCCAGATCGACGGCGCCACCCCCGGCAGTCTCGTTCCAGGCGCGCCAGCAGATGATCGAGCAGAATCAGGGCCGCCCGCTCGCCCCGGAGCAGGTCATGCAATTGCGCCAGCAGCCAGGCGCCGTGATGAACCGGCCGATGGTCCAGACAGCGCCCCGAACCATGCCCAATCCGGCGGGTCAACCGGCTGACAACCGTATGGCCAGACCGGTTGATCGGACAATCGACCGGATGCAGACCCGGCCGCCGAATGGCGCTGAGCGCCGCCCTGACACTCCCCGCTTCCAGGAACCTCCCCGGCAACCGGAAGCCCCGCGCCAGCAGGAAGCTCCCAAGCGGCCGGACTTCAACCGGCCAGGCCCGGACAATCGTCCCGCACCCGTGGCGGCTCCCCGGCCGGAATCGCGTCCACAACCCGAAGTGCGCCGCGAAGGCGCACCGGTCACCAGAGAACCGCGCGCTCAGCCCTCGCCACGCCGGGAAGACAGACCGGTGCCGGTCAGAGAGCAACAGCAACGACGAGAAGAGAGAAAAGATGAAAAGAAGGACAAATAAAATGAGCCGAATTCTGCTCCTCCTCGCCCTCGCGCTGCCTCTGCTCGCAGCCTGACCGGAGAACCTCACGATGTGTGATGAGGTTCCCGCCATGCAGAACCTCGCAAAACAAATCGAATCGCGACGCCACGAGACGAGCGAGATTACCTTGCAGTACAAGCTTCCCGGCAGCCTGACCGCCTACCGCAACGTGATCGTCTACATCCACGGCGACCTCCATGAACCCGCCGAACTCGCCTTCATAGAGTACGCGAAGAACGGAGGCAATCTCATCCTGCTGCACCACACCATCAGCTCAGGCAAGCGTAAAAACAAATACTGGCTGCCCTTTAATGGATCTTCGGTTCCACGACCCCAAAGACGACCGTGTGTACGAACAACAAACTGCCGCATGGATGAAGAAGACCGATCGCGGGCGGCGTCTGGTACTTCATGCCCGGCCACAAATCGAGCGACTTCGAATACGACCCCTTCGTGCAGGTGCTTATGCCGCGAAAAGATCCTTCGGCTAACTCTCGAAGGTTAAAGCTGGCGCGCGCCGATGGTTCGCGCGCTAAGGTAAACACCACGCGCGATTTCGATGTCATCTTCATTGAAGGCTCCTTCTACCGCAAACTTGTCGCTATTAACGGCAAGCCTCTGAATTCAAAACAGGCACGTGAAGAAGAGAAAATGCAAATGACTGCGGCGCAACGCAAGACCCAGCCTCGGGCGAAGGCCCCTCGGCCCACAGGTGTTTCTTTTTTTCGGCCATTCTCACCGTCATGGACCACAGACTCCTCCGTGAAGCAGAGAGCAACGGCCATAAATTCCGGGTTGTCCAGTCCGAGGCGAAAAAGAGCGCAGTTGCGAAAACTTCAGCCGAAACCGAGGCGCTGTTCTATCGATATGTCCAATGGATCGACGAAGACGAAAAGGCCGTGGTTCGCAAAGAGTGGGACGTTATCGCTCCGGGTGTGGAGACAAAGCCGGGTTCGCGGACGAAAGTCGTCTTCTCAAGAAATATCGATTCAGTCTGGTTGCCTCAGCGCGCTGAATTCCTGATAGTCACCGGAGACAGGTTCGGTGCGAGCCAGGTACTCCAAACGAATACCTACTCGGGATACCGCAGATTCACTACTGAAACAAAGATCGAATTCGACGATCCTCAATAGTCCACTGCTGGCGCGCTGGTATAGCGTTCCCGACGGGGAAGCAGCCAAAGGCCGAGACCCACTACCAACTCAGTTGCCGTAATCGTCCGATCGCAGGGGCTGTCGCCGGTGCCCTGTCAGCGTTATCCGCCCCTGCTTGATTTGCTCCGCCCAACCGAATAGCATCAGAACCTGAGGTGAAATGTGCCCTTTGGCAAAACAACCCGGCGTCTGACCCGCCGCGGACTGCTCCGCTCCACCGCAGCTATCGCCGCTGCCGAAGCCGTGGCGATTCCTGACCAGCCGGTTACCGCCGCCGCTCTCGACCTCGGCGCTAACATCTACCAGTCCATCGGTGTCAAACCGGTCGTCAACTGCCGCGGCACCTTCACCATCATCACGGGCTCCCAGTCTCTGCCGGAAGTAAAAAAGGCAATGGAACAGGCCTCCCACAGCTACGTCCACATGGATGAACTCATGGAGGCCGTTGGCAAACGCCTCGCCGAACTCACTCAGGCCGAGTGGGGCATCGTGACCAACGGTTGTGCCGCCGCGCTCGCCCACGCCACCGCCGCCTGCATAACCGGAGGCGATCCAGAAAAAATGCAGCGCATGCCGGACCTCTCCGGGATGAAAAACGAAGTGATCGTCCCCCGTTACGCCCGCAACGTCTACGACCACGCCGTCCGCATGACTGGGGTGAAGATGATCGAAGTCGACACCGCCGCGCAATTCGAAGCCGCTGTCTCGCCCCGCACCGCCATGGTGATGATCATGTCCGGCCCGGCAGCGGAAAAAGGCGAGCTCTCCATCCCGAACGCCTGCGCTATTGCCCGCCGCCACAACATTCCCGTAATTATCGACGCGGCCGCCGAGGAACTAACCATTCCCAACCTCCACCTGAAAAACGGCGCTCACATGGTCGCCTACAGCGGCGGGAAATGCCTCCGAGGACCCCAGGCCGCCGGCCTCCTGCTGGGCCAGAAAGACCTGCTGCAAACAGCATGGGTCTGCAGCGCGCCTCACCACGCCTTTGGCCGCTCCATGAAGGTGGGCAAGGAAGAGGTCATG
>JAUZEU010000294.1 GCA_030838885.1 Bryobacterales bacterium
GCGTTTTCCGGCCAAGTGGCGCGATTGGCAGGAGTGTTGAATTCGGTAGTCTGAAGTGTGCAGTTGCCAAACGCAAGTGCCGACGGCCACAACTCGACAGCCAGACGCGGCGGGGAGCCCGCTTCCATACTATGTGTATGATCTTGCGCACCATCGCGCTCGCTGTGTTCGCAGTGGGGCTCTTCGCGAATGTCCCTCAGAGCTTTTCGCTTGTCATACCGGGCGGAAAGCCGGCCGGCACGGCTCGTCTTCTAGCGTCCGATTCGTCAGGCAATCTGTTCATCATTTATTCATCGCCTGGAGCAGTATCCGCAAACAACATTCACATCGTCAAAACTGATGCCGCAGGTAACCGACTCTCGTCACTTGATTTCGGCGGTTCAGCCGTCGATACTCCATTTGCCGCCGCAACGGACCCGCAAGGTAACGTGATCATCGTCGGCTGGACGAGTTCGCAGGATTTCCCGCTGGTTTCGCCTGTCTTGAATACCGGGCAGGCGTTTGCGAAGAAGATTGATTCCCAACTCGGCAAGATTCTTTTCTCCACACGTCTGGGAACTGTCGGCGGCGGACCCGTGCTGCCGCGGGCATCGGGAGTCGCTGTGGATGCTTCGGGCAACATATACATCACCGGATCTACAGGCGCAGGTTTTCCAACTACGGCAGGCTCGCTTCAGCCGCAGGCTCCCGCGCTTTCCCAGGACGGCACCATCGAGCACGGATTTCTCATGGAGCTCACTTCATCCGGCGACCGGGTGGTTTTTGCCACTTACTTTTCCGGCGCTGGCATCATTTGTTACAACCAGGCGAACCCCTGCTTCGTGTTCCAACCGCCGGCGAATCTCTCTCCCCCCGTGATTTTTACGACGCCGTCGGCCGTTGCCGTAGACAGCGCCGGGGCGATCACCATTGCGGGCGCCACCAATTCGAGCACGCTTCCCGTCAGCAGCCAGTCCTATTCCCCGCAATGCAACTGCAACAATCTGAATTCGGTGGGATTTATCGCCCGGCTCGCGCCAGGAGGTGCAAAGCTCGTCTGGGGAACCTATGTGCCGCTTAGTTCCGCGCCAACCTTTACCGCTCCATCTATCCTAGGCGTGCCGGTCGACACCATCAGTGCTCTCGCGCTCGATTCTTCAGGCAACGTTGTCTTCACAGGCGTCGCTGCGGCGGGTTTTCCGATTTCTTCCGGCGCTTTGCAATCGGCGTTTCCGCCGGGGCCAGCCGGGGCCGCTAGCACCTACGCGGGCTACGTCGCGAAGCTGAATTCGAACGGGTCGAGTCTGATTTTCTCGACGTGGTTCGGCAGCGCCGGGCAACTTGCGAACCAAAATGCTCCAGCTTCGGCAGCGCTCGACAACGCCGGCAACATCTGGATTACCGGAACTACATTTTCTCCGTCCAGCCTGCCTGCACCGGCCGGTACACCGCTCCTCGGTGATAGCTACATCGGGGGACTTGCGCCGGGCGGCGCTCTGATCTCCCTGACGTTGGTTCCCAACGGCGGTGCCGGAACGGCAATTCAGGCCACGTCTACCGGAATGGTGGACACCCTGGGCTCTTCGGGAGCGCTGCTGATATCGTCAGGCCGCGCCGGCCCATCGCTGCTGGGAATTGCCGGGTCGCCTTCATTTAGCACAGCCAAGGCTGTCGCGCCGCGTGAGCTGATCACCCTTTATGGAATTGGTCTCGGTCCATTGACCGCCGTAAGTTCATCGGTGACGTCAGGAGTACTGGATAACGTGCTGGGAGGCGTCCAAGTGCTGTTCGACGGTGTTCCGGCCGCGCTGCTTTATGCTGGTTCCACGCAAATCAACGCCATCGTTCCAGCCGCAACCGCCGGGCGCCGGGCGAGCAGTATCAGTGTGATCACTCCTACGGGCAAAATCACGGGCCCGACGCTTCCGGTCGTGTCGACTCTGCCGCAGGTATTCAGCTACACGACGAGGTTCGCGATGGCGGTCAACGAGAATGGAACCTTTAACAGCTTCTCAAATCCCGCGGCGGCAAGCTCCGTGGTGGCGATCTGGATTACCGGTGGCGGCGCTCACACCGATACGCCCGACAATCAGATCAACGCATCGCTGACCGGAAACCCGTATCCGGTCTCCGTTCTGGCAACCGATCCGCGAACACCGCTCGCGCAGCCAACCTCGCTTGAGATCCGATATGCTGGCGATGCACCGGACTTGCCCAGCGGAGTCATTCAAGTGAACTTTGTTTTGCCCCGCTGGGCCGGCACTTTGTATGAGCTCCAAATAGGGGATGCGAGCACGCCGTTTACGTTATTCGCGCGAGAGGCGCCCGGTTCGTAAGGAATAGCAACCGGGAGCCTGTCGAGAGGCGCAAGCACGGCCAATCGGTGAGCGCGCAAAACAGATGCACGGCGCCATAGGGTTACGTCAATCCAAAACGCCGACACTCGGCGATTGCGGCAATCCGTTCAAGTGACCTGCGCTGCTTTGCCAAGATTCGACGCGTGGCGATATGTATAAATGTCGAGAGCTTGTGTTGCCTGCTGGATCCGGCAGAACGAAAGTTCACTCCGGGCCTTTGGGGCGGTGCGTCGGGTTGAGCGGTCGCTGAAACCCAGACAAACGAAATTAAGGGGCGTCAAGAGCCAGTCGAAAGCCGCTAATGCTCATCTGGTAATCCTCGGCATGCCAGTGACGGAAGCCCGTGCGAATATCGCCGGGATGATTCGTCCAGGCGATCACGCGAGTCAGCTAGGGCCCGACTCTCGAGTTTGACTGAATACCCTTGGGGCAACGGCAGCCGGTCCTGTGCTCGCGCGATGTTTAGGGTCTGGACGCGAATACCCGAAAATTCCGGGCAAGTAGCGGCACATGCGGACCGAACTCTGCCGCGCCACGCGTTCCCCCACCAAGCATTACAAGGGGTGGTCCGGTTCCTTCAACGAAAACTTCCGGAGGCTTGCCGTAGATTGTTTCTGATTTCTGGCCGAGTGCTATGCCGAGGCTGGCAAGCATGAAGATCAATTTCAGGGCTCGTGTTGGCATCGCTTCATCCGATCTGCTAGAAGAGCTTACCATCCGTTGAGCCCGGATGACGTGCCACCCGAAACTGAGACTCGGGCGACCCCGTTCCTCATCGTGGCTGCAGAGTTCAGTTACAGAAGGGTGTCCAAAAAAGCGCTTCGCTCGGCAAATAGATCCTGTGTAGTCCCCTAGCGTTTAGGAAAGTCATCCAGTCGGTTAACGCTCAGTCCGCGGATGTGTCGCGATGGAAGCTCGCCGAAATACCTTTTCGCATACGTGGAGAGCTGGACTGTTTGATCGGGACCAGTC
>JAUZEU010000304.1 GCA_030838885.1 Bryobacterales bacterium
TCGTTTGGCGCTCATCCCATGAACCTGGCCGGTGTGGCCGGCGTGCAGTTTGCGGTCTGGGCTCCGAACGCCGAGTACGTGTCGGTTGCGGGCGATTTCAACGAATGGGATACGCGTCGGCACCCCATGCGCCGACGAAATTCCGGAGCCTGGGAGATCTTTCTGCCGTGCGCGCGGGAAGGCCAGTCATATAAATATCTCGTCCGGTCGAAGCACCTGGGCCACCAGCAACTGAAGGCTGACCCGTTCGCACTCAGGACGGAAGTTCCCCCCAAGTCCGCCTCGATCATTTGTTCTCTGGACGATTACGAATGGGGCGACGCCGCATGGATGAAAAAGCGCGGCGCAGCGCAGCCGCTCAAAGAGCCCATGTCGATCTACGAAGTGCATCTGGAATCGTGGATGCACGGGCCGGAAGGCCGGGCGCTGACGTATCGGGAACTCGCCGCGCGTCTGGTGGAGTACGTCAAGCGCATGGGCTACACGCACATCGAACTGTTGCCCATCCAGGAGCATCCGTTTTCAGGATCCTGGGGCTATCAGGTCACCGGATATTTCGCGCCCACCTCACGCTTTGGCACCCCCCAGGATTTCATGTACTTCGTCGACGCCTGCCATGAGGCGGGCGTGGGCGTCATTGTCGATTGGGTGCCCGGCCATTTCCCCAAAGATGCACACGGGCTGGCATACTTCGACGGCACTGCGCTGTACGAACATGCCGACCCTCGCCAGGGCGAACACCTGGACTGGGGAACCCTCATCTTCAACTTCGGCCGCAATGAAGTTCGCGAGTTCCTGATCGCAAGCGCGCTCTTCTGGCTGAACGAATATCACATCGACGGTCTTCGCGTGGACGCGGTGGCCAGCATGCTGTATCTGGATTACTCCCGTAAAGAAGGGGAATGGATTCCGAACCAGTTCGGTGGCCGCGAAAACCTTGAAGCCATTGACTTTCTTCGCAAATTCAACGAACTCGTGCACAAGGTTCCTGGCGCCGTGACCATTGCGGAAGAGTCTACCTCTTTCCCCGCGGTGTCGCGGCCTCTGTATTCCGGTGGGCTCGGGTTCACCATGAAATGGAACATGGGCTGGATGCACGACATGCTGGACTACTTCAGCACCGACCCGATCTACCGCAAGTACCATCACAACGACATCACCTTCAGCATGATTTACGCGTTCAGCGAGAACTTCGTCCTGCCGATCTCACATGATGAGGTGGTCTACGGCAAGAAGTCTCTGCTTTCGAGAATGCCGGGCGATCAGTGGCAGAAGTTCGCCAATGTGCGCGCTTTCCTGGCTTACATGTTTGCGCATCCCGGAAAGAAGCTGCTTTTTATGGGCTCCGACATCGGCGACTACGACGAATGGAATCACCACGCCACAGTGCCCTGGCAGGTGCTGCAGTATCCCCTGCATGCGGGCCTGCAGGCTTGTGTCAAAGAACTAAACCGCCTTCACGCGGACCACCCTGCCTTGCATCAGGTGGATTTCGAGTACACCGGTTTCGAGTGGATCGATTTCTCAGATGTTGAGAAATCGATCATAGCCTTTATCCGGCGGGGAGTGCATCCCGAAGATTACATCGTGTTTGTTTGCAACTTCACTCCCACGCCGCGCCCGGCCTATGAAGTTGGCGTGCCGGAACTGATCTACTACCGCGAAATATTGAATACCGACGCAGAGCAGTTCGGTGGCAGCAACATGGGAAACGAAGGCGGAGTGCATTCCCAGGACCTGCCTCGCCATGGCCGCCCGTACAGCATTGCGATCACCCTGCCGCCGCTCTCGGTGATTGCCTTCAAACCGGTACGCTCCGCCTGACAGATCGCCTGACACATGAAGTACGACGCGATCATCATTGGCGGTGGCCACAACGGCCTGGTGACGGCGGCTTATCTGGCAAGGGCGGGGAAGAGCGTACTTGTGCTGGAGCGTCGCGAGATGCTGGGCGGGTGCGCGGTCACCGAAGAGTTGTGGCCGGGCTACAGGGTCTCGTCCGGCGCCTACCTGGTCAGCCTGCTGCAGGAACGCATCGTACGCGAACTGGAACTGGCACGCTTTGGTTACAGAATTCTCCCCAAAGATCCGGCATTCTTCTCAGCGTTCCCGGATGGCCGCCATCTGTTCTTCTGGCAGGACGAGAAAAAGACCCTGGCGGAGATCGCGAAGTTTTCCGAGCGCGATGCGATTGCGTTCCCGAAATACGAGGCATATCTCGAGCGGCTCGCAGTTGTTGTGGAGTCGTTGCTCCTGGTCACTCCGCCCGTACTGCCTCCAAAAAAGCCAGCCGACTTTATCGAGTACCTGAGGCTGCTCGCGCAGTTCCGCCATCTCGGGCCAAAAGAAATCACTGGCCTGGTCAAGATCTTCACCCAGAGCGCGGCGGATCTTCTGGACGAATGGTTTGAGTCGCCGGAGATCAAGGTTACGCTCGCTACGGACGGCGTCATCGGCGCGAATGGCGGCCCACGATCGGCCGGTACCGCATATATCCTAATGCACCACTGCATGGGCGGCGTCGCTGGCAAGCGCGGTCTCTGGGGCTTTGTGAAGGGCGGCATGGGCGCGGTCTCGGAAGCAATCGCCGCCTCAGCCCGAAGTCACGGGGCGGAGATTCGGACAAATGCCGCCGTGAAACGTGTTCTGGTTCACGACGGTCGCGCGTATGGCGTAGTTCTGGAAAACGGCGACGAACTGGTTGCGCCCATCATTGCCTCGAATCTGGATCCAAAACTCACGTTCCTGAAGATGCTGGAGCCGAACGAACTCGAACCTGAATTCCTTGCCTCCATCCAGCATTTCCGCGTCGAAGGCACGTCGCTGAAGATGAACCTTGCCATGGACGGCCTGCCGGACTTCACCGCGCTGCCCGGCACCCCCGGACCGCAGCATGGAGCGACGATGCACCTCTGCCCGTCCATCGACTACGTGGAGCGCGCCTGGGATGACGCGAAATATGGCCACCCTTCACATAATCCTTTGATCGAGATGACCTGCCCTACCGTCTACGATCCGGACCTCGCTCCCGCCGGCAAACACATCATGGGCATCTTCCTGCAATACGCGCCCTATACGCTGCGGGATGCCCATTGGGACGATCTTCGTGAACCCTATGGTGACCGGGTACTCGATGTCATCTCGGAGTACGCACCGAACATGCGCAGCATCGTGCAGCAGCGTCAGGTGCTGACGCCTCTCGATATGGAACGCCGCTTTGGCATCTCAGGCGGAAATATTTTTCATGGGGAGATGGCGCTCGATCAGATGTTCGTTTTGCGACCGGTCGCGGGATGGGCGCGGTACCGAACGCCGATCCGTGGCTATTATCTTTGCGGCTCCGGCGCACACCCAGGCGGCGGCGTTATGGGTGCACCCGGCTACAACGCGGCCAGAGAAATTCTGAAGGCGACCTTATAACTTTTTCACGACGGGACGCCTCGGCGTTTGTTGTTTCAGTCGAATCATCGCTGCCGCCGCGGAGTAAGTCACTTCCTCACGCTTATCGTCGAGTAGCACCGTCAGATGGCTGTAAAACTCTCCCATGCCGCGCAAAGCAATCGCGCGCGCCGCGGCGGCCCGAACGGTCCAGTTCTTATCGTCCAGCGCCAGTTTGACTGCATTCTTCGATGCCGCACTGCTGTCCGTAGCCAGCAGCAATGCAGCAACGGTCTTGCCGGTGGACTGGTTGTCCTTCAAAAGTTGCTCCGCCACCGGGACGCTCGCGCCCGCGGGACCAAGCAGACCCGCAGCCTGATTGACCCCGACCAACAGCATCGCCTTCGGATCATGCATCTTCAGCTTCGCGCTGCGGATGGAACTCGTAACGAAGCCGGAAGATCCCTTCTGGTCACCCAGCAGAATCTCGATCAAAACGTCGCGCCCTGCGGCATCGCCCATAACGTAAAGTGCCTTCGCAGCCGCAAACACCACCTCCGGAGCTTTGTCTTCCACCGCGGCTTCCAGTACCGGGATGGACCCGCGTGACCTTATGTCGCCCAGTGTGGAACAGGCAGCCTGCCGCACTCCGTAGTCCTTATCCTGGAGCATCGATTCGATCATCTTTACCGCCTTCGGCTGCGGCTTCACTTCGCTCATCGCAAGGACGGCCGCGATTCTTTTGGCTGGGTTTCCATCCTTCAGGCCGT
>JAUZEU010000308.1 GCA_030838885.1 Bryobacterales bacterium
CACCAGAATCAACATAGGCTGTCCGGCCGAGGCGTCGTGCGATCGCCTCCAGATCTCCGGCGATTCTTTCGTGCCGGTTGTCTCTACTTCGACCGTCAGAACGCCCTCTTCCGAAAATCCCAGTAAACAGCTCTCAATTGAGTGCGGGCTGGCCCGCCACTCGGTAGCGACGGGCAGATTGCGCAAATTGACGGAAACGGGACTTGCAGGCACGGCGGCAACCACAGAGACTCTCTGCTGGCAACATGCGTTACGGGTCAGTTATCCGTGACGAGTTATCAGCAGCGCCGACTGGCAGGTTCTCAGCCAGCGGGCCGCTACACAATCGCGACTCGCAATGCTTCTGTAAATTCCTGCGATCGCCGACTCGCCGGCGGCGCTGGGCTGGTCCTGACGCAGAGGTTGTGAAGCGCACTTTCCAGGCTTCAGGTAGACTAGTTTGCTAAATGAACCGCCGACAATTTTTGATCGCCTCGGGCAGCGCTCCGCTGCTGGCCCAGACTGCTGCTCCCGCGCCGGAACTGGAATGGGTGGATGCCAAAAAGCTGACTGTGGAAGGACTGGGCTTCAAGGAAGTGAAATCGCCATACGACCGGCTGCCAGGGCGGGCGGAAGGGGTGGTGCCACCGCCGGTCTGGAACCTGAGCCGCGATTCGGCTGGCGCTCTGGTGCGCTTTACCGCCGCGACAACGGAAATTCAGGCGCGCTGGACAGTAACCAATAAAAATCTTGCCGCGGCAAACATCACGGCGGTCGCCTCGAGCGGGCTGGACCTCTATGCCAGGACGGACACCGGCAAGTGGCGCTGGCTTGGCGTGGGGCAGCCGAAGTTTCCCGATACTACCGCAGCGTTGGTCAATGGTATTCCTGCCACGGAGCGCGAGTTCATGGTTTACCTGCCATTGCGCAACGGCGTGACGTCATTGGAATTTGGCGTTTCCAAAGGCTCCGCTATCAAGCCAGGTCCGGCGCGGGCGCCGGGATCAAAGCCCATCGTCTTCTATGGCACTTCAATCACGCATGGGATTGGGGCGTCCCGCGCGGGGATGACGCATGTGGCAATGCTCGGGCGGATGTTTAATCGTGAGGTGATCAATCTCGGCTTCTCCGGCAACGGGCGAATGGAACCCGAAGTGGTGAAGTTTGTGGCCGAACTCGACCCTGCGGTCTTCGTCCTGGATTGCCTGCCGAACATGAATCCGCAACAAGTCACCGAGCGCATCGTTCCGGGCGTGAAGCTACTCCGCGAGGCTCATCCCAATACGCCGATTCTGCTGGTCGAGGATCGCAACATCCAGACTGGATTTCTGGTGGAAGCTCGCCGCAAGGCAAATGAGGCCAACCATGCCGCGTTGCGCGAATCGTTCCGCTCACTGAACGCGGAAGACGTTGCCCAGATTTACTACCTGGAAGGTGCCAACCTGCTGGGGGATGACGGCGAGGGTACGGTGGACGGTTCGCACCCAACGGATCTGGGCTTCACGCGGCAGGCGGTTGAGTTCGAGCGCGTGCTGCGGCCCTTGCTGAAGTAGGGCGTCCCGCTGCCCGCCTTGCTTCGACTATCCGACGGTGCTGAGTCTCTTCGAACTCCGGCCGCAGACATTTCCGGATCTGCTGAGTAACGAGCGGGCCGGAAAGTCACCCGCCAGATTCCGGAATGCCACTTTTCGGACGGAAATTTCCGACATGGCTCTGTGCCGCTAAACATCCGATTTGAGCGGAATCCGACGACAAGTCTCGAGTTGCCAAACGAAATCAGGTGTATGCGATGCCTTCGATCTCGATTTTCCAGGCTGGATGGCGAGCCCCGCGACAGCTAAAACGGAGCTAATACACATCAGCGGACCCGAACCAGCGCCTCGGTCCACTGCTTAAGTTCGCGGCCCTTGAAGGACAAGTCCGCAGTGACGACGTGCAGTCCCGGGGCGGCGGCACGAACACGGGCCCGCAGAACGCCGTCCTCCCTCGGAAGGATCTCGCGCTCCCTGTCCGCGCGAATGAGTTCCAGACCGCCCGGAAGGTTCCATGAAGCCTTGTAGATCATCCGCTCGGGGGCGTGGTTTGTGATGCGTAACTCGAGTTCGACCGTGTCGCCCACGCCGATGTCCGAACCGTACGGGAATACGCGCGCCCACGACTCATCCACCATGTAGTTGATGTCCGGCCAGGGTGACAGCTGCGCGAGCGCGGCCGAGCGCTGCGAAAGCTCGGTCTGCATGCGCTTGACCTGCGCGCCCGTATATCGGAACATCGGTTCGACGTGTTGGTTCAGGAGCCACGTGTTCTCAGGAAGCGACGCGATTCTGCGCAGGCAGAATTCATATCCTTCGCCCCGGCGCAGAATGTCTCGGTTCTGCATGCAGTAATCGTCCATTCCCGAGGGAGTGAAGGAGTCTCCCGTGAACAGGTACGTCTGCCCGTCCTCCCGCTTTGCGACGAGCCCTCCGTGGTACAGCGTCTGCCCGGGGAAATGCCAGAAGGTGAACTTCCACTCATGCCAGTCCAGCGTTTCTCCGTCGCGCTTCGCCCCGGAAGTGGGAACTCCTTTTGTCGTGAGGCACGGCAGGCGGAAGGCTCCCGGCTTGCCCATCACTTCGGACATCCGGTCAGTGAAGTAAACGGGCGAGTTGAACTCCGCCGAGACTTCTCTGATGTAATCCGTGTGATCGTCATGATAATGCGTGATCCAGATGCCCTCCACGGTCCGGAGCCGTCCGGCCTCACGCAGTTTGCGCAATTCAGGCAGAAGATCCCGATATCCGGCATCCACAACGAACGCGTTTCCGCTCTTCGACAGGATCACTCGCGAGTTGCCGATCGGCAAAATGTCCGCCGGGAGCTTTGATTGCTCGGCCATGGGCAAAATGTCCATGGGGCGCTCGACTGACCGCGAACGGATGCGATGGTTTTCCTCGCCCCAATACCAGCGAAGGGCGTCGGTCTCGAAATGGCTCTGGAGGAAAGTCTGCAATCGATCGATCAGCCGGGTAATGGAGGCCTGCGGGTCCGTGATCGCGGGCCCGCGCGCGGGCAGAAGGACATCCGGCTTTTCCTTTGCGATTGTGCGCAGGCTGCGGATGAGGTCTCCGGCCCGCGCGGCATATCCGTGGTATCCCCGGGCCTTTGCTTCCGGGACGGCGTCCTGAAGGCTGTAGAGATCGAGAAGCTTTCCGTCGCCATAGATGAGATCACCCGTGCACGCAATCCGCTTGCCTCCGGTTTCCAGCACGTAGGAAACGGCTCCGCGTGTATACCCCGGCGTGGCGAGAACCCGGATGCGAACTCCGCCGGCGTCGAGTGTGTCGCCGTCCGACACGGTCCTCTCAACCCGGAGCGGCGCGACCGGCACCTTCGTCGTTTGCTGTGCATAATCGTGGAAACGCCCGGTTTCGAGTTTCTCCCAAAACGCCCCGGGCGCCGCAAAGAGGTCCTTTTCCGCCGCAGGGACGATTACCGGTACACTTCCGGCTGAGATCGCATCGCGTCTCGCGTGGGTGAGGAGTACGCGGGTCACTTTGGCGGACGTTGCGCCGTACACGGCGGTGGTATCCCCGATCAGCACGGTATTCCCCGCCGCACCTTGCTGAAACCGGATCCCCTCCGGCAATGACTGTGAACGGGCGAGCATAGCCGCCAAAGCAAGGAAAGCTGCACGCCGCATAGGGCTATCGTATAGCACAAGTCAGGTCGGAACCTTGCGTTGCTCGCGTCCCGCGGCGCGAACTCATGCGCGATGATGCCCGGGAGCGTGGCCGCGAGGTCGTCACCAACTCATCGGGGCAGACCGTACCTTTTGTCCTCAAAAGGCGGTAGTGGAAGATACCCGCAAGTAGTTGTCGCCTCAAAGTTGACGAATGCCGCACGTGAGACGGCGTTCACTCCAAGTGCCCTGAGCAAGCCTCCATAACTTCGGATTCCAGCAACGGGACACATCGGGGCCTGTGAGAAGATGCATTGAGATCACTCAAAAGGGAATAGCTGGTCATGACTTATTACGGAGCAAAAGAGCTCGCGCGATCGTTCCGCACGGTCCGCGATAACACAATCAAAATCGCGGATGAGATCCCGGAAGAGAAGTACGCCTTTCGCGTGGCGGAGGGATGCCGCTCGATAACGGAAACTCTGGTTCACATTGCCGTGATGTCGCGCGTGCAGGAGCAGATCCATGCAGTCGAGCACCGCAGCACATTGGTCGGCTTCGATTTCTTCGGGGTCATGGGCGGGCTGCAGGCAGAAGTGAATACGCCTCGCACAAAATCGCAGGTATTGGAACTCCTGCGCAGCGAAGGCGAGAAGTACGCGAATTTTCTGGAACAAGCCTCGGAGGCTTTTCTGGGTGAGCAGGTCGAATACCCGGAAGGTATGGAGCCCCGCGTGAAATCGAGGTTCGAAATGCTGATCGCCCCCAAGGAACACGAAATGCATCACCGCGGGCAGTTGATGGTAGTCGAACGGATGCTCGGCATCACGCCGCACCTCACGCGACACATGCAGGAGCGGATCGCGATGATGCAGTCGGCAGCACAGGCTGGCCAATAACTCCGGCTCGCGCGGGCTCAGCTTGAAGCGCCGTCTTTTGTCGAACGCGCGCCGTGCTCGCTTCGACCAACAAGCGGGGACATGTGGTCCCGTTGGCGGGGCATATTCCGAGAACGGGACTCTCCAAGCTCGTACCGTCCCGAGCCTAATGCACATCAGCGATGACGTAACTGGCCCAACTGCCTTCACTGCAACCGACTTGCAAATTTGAATGTCACGCCGTCGATTGACCCATTTCATCACCGGAATACGCATCGCGTCATTAAACTGCCCGCAACCACTCGCTGATTGGTTCCCTTGCCAGCTTTTTGAGCACCCGAAGAGGCGCTGGTTAAGGCCGCATTCCTCCACCAAAGTTAATCTCATTAGTCGTAACGTAACTTTCACTTCCCCGCAGCGATAGTTCTGGCGGAAAGGTGGCCGAAACTATCGCTGATCTGTGTTGCGAGGACCCGGTCGCGCCGTAACCGTAGCGGCGTTCGTGCGCGCTTTGTCTGAGTAACGGACAGTAAAGCCTCGGCGTCAAATCATGAACATGAACATTCTTGTTGCGATTCATCCAACGGCCCTTGAGCCCGACAGTATTCGCTGCCCACGCAGCTCGTGACGATGGTCGCGTCGGGCAGTTGTGCAATTCGCAGGGGATCACTTTTTGCCCTGCTGCAAGCATTGCTCTTTGCTGCAGCCGGAACAGCCGCTACCGTTGACGTAATCGTCAGAGACATATCGGATCGGCCAATCCCGGATGTGCAACTTCAACTGAAGGTCGGTACTGACGTCCTCGACTCAACCCGCACAGGCGAGGATGGGCACGGGCATTTTCAGCGTGTGCAGCCCGCCTCTTACGGCATCGTCGCCAGCAAAGCCGGTTTCGAACCGTCCGGCAAAACCGATGTCGATCTCGGCACAGCCCCATCGACATCCATAGGGCTGACCCTGTTGCCAAGTTTGGAGAGGAGGGACAGCGTCGAAGTGAAGGGAGTTATCGGCCCTCCCGAACAGAACGCGTCTTCGCCCGAACAGTTACC
>JAUZEU010000312.1 GCA_030838885.1 Bryobacterales bacterium
ACAGATGGCAGCTAAAGCAATACAGGTCTCTTTTGTCCCGGAGAGCCGTGATATCAGACTGGAGGCGCAAGGATCTAACCCCAACAAGGCGCGCCGGTATGGATGTCTTTCTGAAGCGCATGGTCACCATGGCTGTATGGCCATCAGGGTTATGGGAGCCGCTCAAGGGCTATTCAGGATGCCGGGAGCTGAGATGGACCTCCGAAAAGGTTGAGCATCGCATTTTTGGGTACCAAGAGGCCGATCTGTTTATCATGCTCGTCGGCTGCACTCACAAACAAAACGTCTATCATCCGCACGGAACTTTTCAGACGCTCAAAGACCGGATCAGTAAATTAGATCGGAAAGAGGCATATATCTGTGAATACCCACTCAGAACAACTGACGGAGATGAAAGAGAAGGCGTATAGGCACGGGCTTGTCAATGCGCAGATTGAAATAGATCTCCCATTTCAGATCAAGGCTCTACGAAAACAGCGTGGCTGGACACAACCAGAACTGGCGCGGCGAACCGAGATGAAGCAGCCACGCATTTCAGCAATGGAAAAATCCGGAGGAGCAAATTTCAGCCTGGAAACGTTAAAACGACTAGCCGAAGCGTTCGACGTCGCCCTCGTGGTCAGGTTTGCTCCGTTCAGTGATTTGCTTACTTGGTCGGATAGCTTTCGTCCCGACGAATTCGAGATCCCGAGCTTTGAAGATGAGATGCTTCAGGCGGAGCAAACGCAGCAAAAAGCCCGAGCAACTAAGGCGAATACTGCCGTTCCGCTCGGGCAAATTCAGATACCAGAGTCGTGGAACGTAATGCTCGCGAACCGTACCGTTATCTCACTGCCGCCGGAAACGATGGCTTTCTTCAAAACGATCAACGATGCCAAGGAACGATTCGCAAGAGTGATGCAGGAAAGTCCTTACGTCAAATGCTTCTCTGCGATGCAAGATGCAGCAAGAAGCGCAGCATCCTTAGCAATACCGTGGACAAACGCAAAAACTCAAGCTACGAATCAGCCGGAGGTAGTGACGAAGGGTATTACGAATATCGTCACAGGTGATGCTTTCTGGAAGCAGCAGCAAGTGCAGAAGATGCCCCCGGGCACCGCAGGAAACTCCTGTGCCGGCGGCACCGTTCTCCCGATCCGCGCATAACAAAGAAAGGTAGTTTTGCCTATAAATGAGCGAAGAAAATACAAACGACGGTGGAATGCAGCTAGCGAATGATTACTCATCCGTCTATGCGAATAACTCACATTTTGAGGCTTCGGTGTGGGACTTGAAGATAATTTTTGGTGAACTTGAGCAGCACACCGGTAAGTCCCTTGTCGATTGGCATACTGCGGTCACCATGCCGTGGGCGCAAGCAAAAGTTCTTGTCTACTACCTTCGAACAAACATAACCTTTCACGAATCCACGCAACAAGCAATACACGTGCCAACTGCCGTTGTGCCTACAAAACCAGAGCCTCCTCCAGAGCAACTAGATACCCCCGTCACGCGAGCGTTTTACGAAGCGGCACTAAAGATTCACGAAGAAATGTTCCCTTAACTTTCGATGGGCAATCAGGCGCTTGCAGCCAGGCTGCCCATTCTCACCTATTTGCTCTTGTCAGCCTTCTTCGCCAGCCCACGCAGCCCTATAGCTCCGCGCTTCCCTCGTGCCTCTTCCTTTGGCTTTACGACTCCAGAGGTGGCCTGCTGCACGATGCTGTACGCGACCTCGTTCACATCCCGATGCCCGCTGCCCCGGTTTGTCGATTTGTTTGGCATACTTCCAGCGTGACACAGCCGTTCTTTTTGTCAATAGGGGCCGAATTCAAACTAGCCCACTACCCGTAACAGTTCCCTGATTCCGATCCGATATGATGGCACTCGACATGACCCGTGAGTACGCGTTTGAGATGGCGACATCCGCCATACGCTTCGGTTCCGGAGCAACCCGCGAAGTCGGCGCAGACCTGGTGGATCTCGGCCTCAGAAACATTTTGCTCTTCACCGATCCCAACCTGACGAAGCTGTCCCCCGTTGTGACGGCGTTGGAATCGCTGGAAGCCAATGGCATTCATTACACACTTTACGATCGCGTGGAGGTTGAACCGAGCGACCGTTCGATGAATGAGGCAATCCGCTTCGCGTCTTCGCAGGAGTATGACGCAATCGTCGCGGTGGGAGGCGGTTCCACCATTGATACGGCGAAGGTTGCGAACCTGTACGCCTGCTACCCTGCCGATTTCCTGGACTATGTGAACCAGCCGATCGGCAAGGGAAAGCCTGTCCCAGGTCCCGTGAAACCTCTGATCGCAATTCCTACTACTGCGGGCACCGGCAGCGAAACCACCGGGGTCGCCGTCTTCGACTACAAACCGCTTCACGCTAAAACGGGAATCGCGCACCGTCGCCTGAAACCGGCCCTCGGTATTGTGGATCCCGAGAACACCCGGAGCCTGCCCTCACAGGTGGCCGCCGCTTCCGGTCTCGATGTTCTTTGCCACGCCATTGAGTCGTTCACGGCGATTCCCTTTACGGAGCGGCCGCTGCCGGAACGGCCCATTCTTCGCCCCTCCTACCAGGGCTCTAACCCCATCAGTGATCTCTGGAGTCTCGAGGCCCTCCGCCTCACCGCGAAATACATTCGGCGCGCCGTTGCAGATCCTTCCGATGACGAAGCTCGCACTTCTATGATTCTGGCCTCGTCTTACGCGGGCATCGGCTTCGGAAACGCGGGTGTGCATTTACCTCACGGAATGTCGTACCCCGTTGCCGGGCTGGTCAAGACGTTCCGCGCACCTGGTTATGAGGCGGTGGATCACCCTATGGTGCCCCACGGAATCTCAGTGATTCTCAATGCACCCGCTGTTTTTCGCTTCACCGCATCCGCAAGCCCTGAGCGGCATCTGAAAGCCGCACAAACCCTGGGCGCTGATATCGAACACGCTCATCCGGATGACGCCGGCAGAATCCTGGCAGACGAACTCATCAGGCTCATGCAGGATCTGCGAATGCCCAATGGACTCAGCGCTCTGGGGTACGGTAGTTCCGATATTCCTGCACTGGTGGAAGGAACTCTGCCTCAACACCGGGTCACAAAGCTCTCACCACGCCCGGCCGGAGCTGATGAGCTTGCACGGCTCTTTGAGGACGCCATGACTTCCTGGTAGCATGGTTCATGCCACAAGAACTCTCTTTGCGACTGCGGCAAACCATCGACCGGGAACTACCGAATCTGCAAGTGCTCACCGAGGCCGAATCTGTAGTGAAGCCTGCAGCAGCGTATTCATGGTCTCCGCGGCAGGAACTTGGGCACCTGATAGATTCGGCGGTTAACAATCACGTCCGATTCGTCCGGGCGGCGACGGAACCCGAGTTACGCGGCGCTGGCTACGCCCAGAATGCCTGGGTGGACATCCACGCCTATCAGGAAATGCCGTGGACTACAATCGTCGCGTTCTGGTGCCAGTACAACAGCTTTCTGGTCAGTCTTATCCAGCAAATCCCTGCCGATAAACTGCTGACCCAGTGCTACATCGGCACGGGCAGCCCGGTGCTGCTCAGCTTTGTGATTGAAGACTATATCCTCCATATGCAGCACCACCTGGACCATTTGCTCAGCCGTGAGGTGATCACCCCTTACCCTTCGGCAGCCGCCGCAACACCCTGACAAAGGCAGCTTTTACCACAGATGCCGACGTCGTCCGAAGTGCGCCGGAACGCGTCGGGCGTGGCTCCAAATCAAAAAAAGCCCGCCGTGTTGTAACGCGATATTAAAGCTCGTTACTATGCTAGACTCATCCTGTTCGCAGCTTAGCGGGACTCATCTGACGGCCCCCATCCTGCCGTAACCGGTAAACAATTTATCGAGGCATCCGCCTCAAACACCGATCGGCTGCAGCAGCTGATTCAAGGAGCAGTGTTGTCTTCGTGATGGGTGAGAATCAAACCCCGTGGGATCTCATCAAGCAAGCGCTTGAGCAAAAGCTAAGTACTGAGAGCTTCGAAAACTGGATAGCGAGAACACAGTTCTCCCGTGTCGAGGGCAGAACTATAATCGTCAACGTCCCGGACGGCCACACCGTCTCCTTTCTCCAGGAGGAGTATTCGCAGCAGATCGACTCGCTTGCGCGATCGCTGGGCCTTGGTGTGGAACGCGTTCTCTTTCACGTAAGCGGTCACGATGGATCCGCTGGAAGCTCGCGCCACTACGGTGGTAACTCCAGCCCCGTAGGGCCGCCTGAAATCGAATCTCCCATCACACTGAACCCGCGGTTTACGTTCGGTTCTTTCGTGGTGGGCGCGTGCAACCAGTTCGCTCATGCGGCCGCCCAAGCCGTGGCCTCCGATCCCTCCCGGCGCTACAACCCGCTGTACCTCTACGGTGGTGTCGGTATGGGCAAGACGCATTTGATGCACGCAATCGGCCGCACTCTGCTGAACAACGGGCACATGCGCATCATCTACACCACCAGTGAGCGCTTCACGAATGAAGTTGTCAGCGGAATTAAACACGGCAGAATGTCACAGCTCCGCGATCGCTATCGTTCCGCCGATGTGCTTCTGATCGACGACATCCAATCACTGGGCTCGAAAGACCGCACGCAGGAAGAATTCTTCCACACCTTCAACGAGCTGCACGACGCGCAAAAGCAGATTGTAATTTCGAGCGACTGCCCACCCAAAGACATCACAGGTCTGGTCGACAGGCTACGCTCCCGTTTTGAGTGGGGGCTCATGGCAGACATCGAGCCTCCGGATCTCGAAACGAAAATGGCGATTCTCGAAAAGAAGGCGGAACTCGAGGGCACAACCCTGCCACCGGATGTTCGCCTGTTTATCGCGGAGAAGACCAAGTCCAATGTTCGCGAACTGGAAGGCGCCCTCGTGAAGCTGGTTGCCTATTCATCTCTCACTCAGACGCCGATCAGCATCACGATGGCAAAGCAGCTTCTAAAGCATCTGCTGGAACGCCAGGACCGCCGGATTACGATCGATGCTGTCCAGAAAGCCGTAGCAGAGAAGTACGGGATAAAGCCCGCTCAGCTCCGCGAGAAGAGTAATCGCAAAGAGATTGTGGGGCCTCGCCAGGTGGCCATGTTCCTGGTCAAGGAACTCACCCAGGCCTCGCTGCCCGAAATCGGGCGGGCGTTTGGCGGCAAACACCACACCACTGTAATCCACTCCATCGACAAGATTCGCGAGCAGCGGCCCGGCGACCCGGATCTTAACAAGTTAATCAACAGCGTAATAGACTCATTCCAATAGCTTTACAGAGTTGTGTACAGAGGGTGCCGAAATTACCCTCTGTATATCTGTGTAAAACCGGTGGCATCGCCGGTTGTGCCACGTTCATCCCTCCCCTTCCCACAACCTGATCCGCTCCAAAACGTCTTCGCTTTGTACAGCTTAGCGTTGCTTCCACATTTCAACAGCACCTACCACTACGGTTCTCATAGCGTATATATCTTTAACCGTATAGGAATGGCTCGGGAGATCGGAAATAGCGCCCGTGCAGCGTGAGCGGTCAGACTACGCCGCCCCGGCCGGGAGGGCTACTCAGCAGCGCAATAAAACGCGCTCAGGGCCGCCAGAGCCTCAAGAGTCGGCGGATATTCCGACCGCGCCAGATGCGATGGCGCGGCAAAAACCGACTCCAGTTCCCTGTCGGAAGCCGGCTTGGCGGTCTTCCGGTTACCGCTACCTGGCCACCGCGCCTTCCATCCGTCGGGGCCGACAGATGGCC
Source organism: Bryobacterales bacterium (assembly GCA_030838885.1). GTDB lineage: Bacteria > Acidobacteriota > Terriglobia > Bryobacterales > Bryobacteraceae > BOG-234. The sequence goes on from JAUZEU010000312.1 coordinate 5,729, forward strand.
ACAGCGCAGTAACCTGATCTCAACAAAAACTTCAACAGCCTAAGCGACTCATTTCAATAGTCTTGCGACGTTGTACACAAGGCCTCCAAAAATTACCCTCTGCATATCTGTGTAAAAACGGTGACACCGCCGTTTGTGCTCGATTCTTCCGACCCGTTCCCACACCTGGAAATAGCGGAAAGCGCCAAAGTTTTGTATAATTTAGAGAGTCTTCCACATTTCGACAGTTCCTATCACTACGGTTCCCATACGCTGTATATCTTTACCGACGTAAGAAGAGCGCGGGAGACCCGGCAATGACAGCTTTTGTGCCTGACCTGATCGAAGTGTTGGATGGATGAACTGAAAGAGGAGCTGGAACTACGCAATGGAGTTCACTGTCAGTAAGGCGGATCTGGTCCGCGAACTGAGTCTGTCTCAGGGTGTAGTTGAGAAGAAGACGACTATCCCGATTCTCTCGAATGTCCTCCTCGAGGTGTCCGGCGACCGGCTCTTCCTGACGGCAACCGATCTGGAACTGGGTCTTCGCACTTCCTGCCCTGCAAAAGTCAAAAAAGAAGGATCGGGCACCATCCCAGCCAAGAAGCTGCTGGATTACGTACGCCTTCTGCCCGACGCGGAAATCACTATCAAGTTCGGCGAGAACCATTGGGCCTCGCTGACCTGTGGCCGCTCCCGAACACGAATCGCCGGCATGAGTCGCGAGAGCTTCCCGGAGCTGCCGCAAATGCCTGACTCGGTTGCGGAGTTACCCGCCAAGCAACTTTCCGCCATGATTGCCCGCACCATGTTCGCGATCTCGATGGAAGAAAGCCGTTTCACGCTCAACGGTGCTCTGCTGCTGCTCGGCCCAACCGGCCTGACGATGGTAGCTACAGACGGGCATCGCCTCGCCTTCGTGCACAGACCCTCGCCGGATGGCTCGGCCGGGCATGTCTCATATCGCGCTCTTGTGCCCCGGAAGGCCATGGGCGAAATAACGAAGCTTGCGGACGAACCGGAAGCTATTGTCCGCTTTGCAGGCGACGATAATCATCTCTTCTTCCAGTTCGGCCCGCGCCTGCTCATCACGCGCAAGCTAACCGGAAATTTTCCGGACTATGAACGCGTTCTGCCGCAGGACAACACCCAAATCGCGGTTATTTCAAAAGATGAAGTAAAGGGCGCGATCGAGCGTGTGGCGCAGTTTGCCGACGAGCGATCACGCGTGATCCGGGTGCAGTTCACCACCGGTGAACTCAGAATTTTCTCCTCGTCTCTGGAAACCGGCGAATCGGAAGAGAGCGTCCCCAGCCAGTACACCGGCCCCGATCTCGAGATCGGTTTCAACGCACAGTATCTTCTGGAATTCCTGCGGGCAGTTCCGCAGGAGCAGGTTTCCTTCTCCCTGAAAGATCAAAAGAGCGCAGGCGAACTGCAGCCTGTGCTCACAGCTGACAACACAGTGAACGAGCAATACCGGTACGTGGTTATGCCAATGCGCATCTGACCCGTGCCATATGAACGAAATCAATACTATGTCAAATGAAGTTCTGACGTCTCCCGATGTGTACGACTCCAGTTCGATCAAAGTTCTGGAAGGTTTAGAAGCGGTTCGCAAACGGCCCGCCATGTACATCGGTTCGACGCGCGAAGCTGGTCTGCATCACCTGGTGTATGAGGTCGTCGACAATTCCGTTGACGAAGCTCTCGCCGGTTACTGTACCGAAATCGAAGTTACCATCCATATCGACGACTCCATCACGGTTGTGGACAATGGCCGTGGCATTCCCTGTGATATCCACAAAGAAGAAGGTATCTCCGCGGCCGAAGTGGTGCTCACAAAACTCCATGCCGGCGGCAAGTTCGATTCCAACAGTTACAAAGTCTCGGGCGGCCTCCACGGCGTCGGCGTGAGCTGTGTCAATGCCCTTTCGGAAAAGCTCCATCTGGAAATCTGGCGCCCTCCCCAGGGCGAAAAGGTCTCGATGACGTGGGAGCAGGATTATGAAAAAGGCGCTCCGATGGGTCCGCTTCTTCAAACCGGCAAAGCGGGCAAGCGTACCGGCACGAAGATCACCTTCAAACCGGATCCGACCATTATGGAGGCGACGAAGTACAATTACGACACTCTCGCCCAGCGCCTTCGCGAACTCGCCTTTCTGAACAAAGGCCTCAAGATCACTCTCACGGACGAACGCGAAGAACCGGAGAAAGTGACTCCGTTCCTCTACAACGGCGGCATTGCCGAGTTCATCAAGCATCTCAACAAGGGCAAGGGCCTGCTGCACGAGAACCCTATCTACCTCGAAGGCGAAAAGCCGGGCCCCAGTGGCATGGTCGGCATCGAAATCGCCCTGCAGTATAACGACACGTACTCGGAAACACTGTTCACCTTCGCGAACAACATCAACACGGTCGACGGCGGAACGCACCTGAGTGGCTTCCGCGCGGCTCTGACTCGCACTATCAATGCTTTCGGGCAACAGGCCGGCCTTTTCAAAGACGTCAAAGAAAACCTAAGCGGAGACGACGTCCGTGAAGGGCTGACCGCGGTCATCAGCGTCAAGGTTCCGCAGCCTCAATTCGAAGGCCAGACCAAGGGCAAACTGCAAAGCGATATCGCCGGGCAGGTACAGCAACTCGTTAATGACAAGCTGGGCGAGTTCTTCGACAAGAATCCTTCGGTGATGAAGCGGATCGTGTCGAAGGCGATAGACGCATCCCGCGCCAGAGAAGCCGCCCGCAAGGCGCGCGATCTGACTCGCCGCAAAGGCGCGCTCGATTCCGGCGGCTTACCCGGTAAGCTGGCCGATTGCCAGGAGCGGGATCCGCAGAAATGCGAACTGTTCCTTGTCGAGGGTGAGTCCGCAGGCGGTACCGCTAAACAGGGTCGCGACCGCCGCTTCCAGGCGATCCTTCCCCTGAAAGGCAAAATTCTCAACGTCGAGAAAGCCCGCTACGACCGCATGCTGGGTCACGAAGAAATTCGTGCGCTCATCACAGCGATGGGTACCGGAATCGGCAAAGACGATTTCGATGCTTCGAAGCTCCGGTATCACAAAATCATCATCATGACGGATGCCGATGTGGACGGCTCCCACATCCGAACGCTTCTGCTCACGTTCTTCTTCCGTCACATGAAGGACCTGATCGACAGGCAGCACATCTATATCGCCCAACCCCCGCTCTACAAAATCAAGCGGGGCAAGAGCGAGAAGTACATCAAGAACGAAGCAGAGTTCACGCGCGAGATCATGCGCCGGGCGACTGAGAATCTCATAGTCGAGTACGGCAACGAAGCGGCCGGTACCAAGGGCACCATCAAAGACGGTGACCTGCGGGCGTTTCTGCTCAATCTGGATGAATTCCAGTTGCTGTTCCACAAACTGGAACGCCGGATGCGCGAAACACGGGTTGTGGAGGTGATGAGCAACACCGATATTCAGCTCGACAACAAGGCTGATTTCGCGGAACGCGCAAATCTGGAAGGTATCGCGGCTGCTCTGAACAAAGTGGGCGTGGCAACAGAACTGGTTGCCGACGAAGAACATTCCGCTTTCGCCGTCACCTACCGCGATTCCACCAACGCGGTCCGCAGCATTAACATCGAACTCTCGCACCAGCCTGAGTTCCGCAAGTTCCGCGTACTGGCGAAGACGATCCTGAAATTCAACCAGCCCCCGTTCACGGTGCTCAAAGGCGAGCACAAAGATTCCATCCCGGGCTGGCGCGAACTACTTGACCATGTCAAAGCGGAAGGCAAGCGCGACGCCTCCGTTCAGCGTTACAAGGGTCTCGGCGAAATGAATGCCGAACAACTAGCCGACACTACGATGAATCCGGATAAGCGCACGCTGCTGGCAGTCCGTCTGGAAGATCTGGTGGCTACCGACCTGATCTTCACCACGCTCATGGGTGAGGATGTCGAAAACCGCCGCAAATTCATCGAAGACAACGCGCTCGACGTCAAAAATCTGGACGTTTAGGACAGCATTCCTAAAGCGCCCATCAGTTCACTCCGTGTGTGCTCGTCACCGGAAGCGGTAGTTACTTCAATGCCCTTCCGGTAGAGCTCACGGGCTTCCTCAATCCGCCCCAGCTTCTCCATCGTCTGCCCGCCATGAAAATAGCCCGCTGCGTACCCGGGGCTATAGCTCAGCAATCGGGCAAACTCTTCCACTGCGGTATCCAGCTCACCCAACCGCACATATTCCATCGCTAAACCGTAGCGTGCAAAGCCATCATCCGGCTTCTGTTCCAACATGGATTTCAAAATTTCGACGCGGTTACTTGCCATTGCTGTTGTTACTATAGCGTCGAGTCATGACCAACTGCCGCTTTGTCTCCACGTTGCTGATAACCGCATCCGCTGTTTTTGCCCAACTCGCCCCACCCAATTCGCAGGGCATCACCATGGGTCACGTGCACGTCAGCGCAGCAAACCCTGAAACCCAAAAAAAATTTTGGGCCGACGTTGTCGGTGCTCAAACCTACGAGAAGAACGGTCTCTCCGGAGTTACTGTACCGGGCGCCCTTGTCCTGATACGCAAATCGGTCCCCACCGGAGCCAGTGTCGGCTCCACCGTCGATCACATCGGCTTCTTCGTTCCCAACCTTCAGCCGTATTATGCCAAGGTAGACGCCGCTGGCTT
>JAUZEU010000341.1 GCA_030838885.1 Bryobacterales bacterium
CTTCATAGTCGCCGAAGATAAAGATCTTGTCTTTTCGGATCGGGCCGCCCGCGGACGCGCCGTACTGGTTGAAGGTCAGGGGCGCTTTGGTCGACAGCAACTGATTTCGCGCGTTCAGATCTTCCGCCTGAAAATTCTCGAACATGCTGCCATGCCAACTGTTAGTACCTGATTTTGTAATCAGGTTGACCTGCCCGCCCAAAGCGTCTCCGTATTCAGCGGGCGCGACCCCTTTGACGGTCTGCACTTCGGCAATGCCCTCCAGGCTCATCACCTGAATGTAGCCGGAGTTGCCGTAAGTGGAATAGTTGCGGCCCTCGGTGTTGCCGCTCGAGCTGGTACCATCCACCGAAAAATTCGTGCCGGCTTCTCCCACACCGTTCATACGGAGTTGGCCACCGCCGGCGCTGACACCAGTGCCGAGTTTCAGAAGGCCCGAAAAATCGCGGCGCGCGAGTGGCAGTTCCCGAACCGTAGCGCTGTCGATCGATTGCTGCTGTTCGGCGGAGACCGTGTTCAGCAGCGCGGCGGAACCCTCCACTTTAACCGTCTCCGTGACGCCGCCAAGTTCGAGTTGATGAGTCTGGCGCGCCTGCTGCCCAGCCGTCAGGATGATTCCAGTGGTTTCGCGCGCTTTGAAGCCAGCGCCCTCAATGCGCAGGGTATAAGTGCCGACAGGAAGGAATTCGAAACCGAACTCGCCTGATGCGTCCGAAACCTTGCGGTACGACGCAGAGGTGTCCTCGTTTCTGATGACTACGGACGCGCCGGGAACCATGGCGCCCGTGGGATCCGTAACAATGCCATACAGCGTGGCGGTAGTTACCTGGCCCTGCGTAATGCCTGCAAATAGTCCAAAAAGTACTGCGAGAATTGCTACGTTTGGACCTGATAGCCCGCGAGAAGACATTCGTCTTTTTCCTTCCAAGCATCCGCTCTGAACCGCTGGATGCACAGCTTATAGGAAATTGGCCTGGAGTACAAGGCGCGGCAAACATAAGAGCATAAGAGAAGGCGTCCGAAAGGCCCAACGTATGATCTGATATGACCGGTCTCTGATGTTGGTGCGCCTCCTGGAAATCGCTTTCGCGGTCCGCAGCCCCTGAGCATTGCCCTCTATTTCTCTAAATACGTGATTTTTGAGAAATGCGGGATGGGTGTTCCAGAGCTTCCGTTTCGATGAGGATTTAGATCGCGCGCATATCGCCGAACGGGCTTGCTCAAGGCACTGAAGCCGACCCGAGGCCGTTCCTCGATTCCGGGTTAAGCTGATCCAATATCGCGCTATCTGCCCTTGCGGCCTTAATATCAGAGCCGTTAGTCAGCCAGCGTCACCTTTTCAAACCTCCAAGTTGCAGGAGTGCCCACAGTAAACAGATCTTCGGTCGTGGCGCACGGTCGGGCTCCGTTCATCAGCCGCCAGGAAATTGCACTTCGCGAACTGTTGCTGAACAGTCCAACATACCGAGCATTTAATGTTGTCGCGTAGAAGTCGCAGAACTCATATACTTTAATTGTGTAAAGTGGCTGAGAGGCCAGTCCATGCCCAGACGTACAATTCGCATTTTTGTATCGGCATTACTGGCATTCGTGCCATTTGCGTGCGCCGGCACCATAACGCCCCAGCTGGCCCCGCTGAACCAATACTGCTCCGGCTGTCACAAAGTGAAAACGAAAGCGGGCGGCCTTGCCTTCGACTCCGCCACCGCATCTCCGTCGCACGATTCCCAGGTCTGGGAAAAGATTGCGCGCCGCCTTCGCAACTCACCGTATTCAGCAACCTGGAGCTGAAGAATGCCTATCCGGGCACTCACGCGACTTCGAACGCGGCCTTCCTCAGCGGCGCGACGGCGAAGTGGACCGAGAGCACGGATTACGAACTGGGCACTACGGTGGACCAGGTGGCAGCGCAGCACATCGGCAAGGATACCTGGCTGCCTTCTCTGGAACTCGCGATGGATCTGCTGACCACGGTGGGGCAGTGCGATAACGGCTACGCGTGCGTGTACCAAAACAACCTGTCATGGTCCTCGCCAACCACCCCTCTTCCCGCCGAAGCGCATCCGCGGGTGGCGTTCGAGCGCTTGTTCGGCGAAGGCGGCAGCGCAAAAGACCGGAAACGGAACTGCCCAAGAAGTCCAGCCTGCTTGATTTTGTTACGGAAGATATTGCGCCCCTGCAAAAGAAGCTCGGCTCTGATGACCGCGGGAAGGTCACCCAGTACCTCGATACAGTGCGTGAAGTTGAGCGGCGAATTCAAAAGGCGGAAGCCGAAACCAGTGGCGCACGCGACCTCGATCGCCCGCTTGGCGTTCCGGCTGCATATGCGGACCACGCAAAACTCATGTTCGATTTGCAGGTGCTCGCGCTGCAGTCCGACGTGACCCGCGTCATCACCTTTCAGTTGGCCCGTGAAACCTGTACCCGCACCTACCCGGAAATCGGCGTGCCCGACCCGCACCATCCGCTGACACACAACGCGGGAGATCCGGAGAAGCTTGCCAGGGTCGCGATGATCAACGCGTTCCATGTTTCGTTGTTCGCCTACTTCCTTCAAAAGCTGAAGAGCACTCCCGACGGCAATGGCACCCTGCTCGATCACACCATGTATATGTACGGAAGCGGCATGGGCAATCCCGACGTGCACGATCACGTAAATCTGCCTCTGCTGGTAGCAGGAGGCGGCGCCGGGAGCATGAAGGGCGGCCGGCACATCCGCCATAAAGAACCGACACCGCTGGCCAACGTACATCTCACACTTCTGGAAAAGGTTGGCGCCCGAGTGGAAAGCTTTGCCGACAGCCAGGGCAAGGTCCCCGAGTTGCTTTCGCTGGGAGGGTTGCGTGATCCGATCTGTTATCGTCGGTCTGGTCACGGGCCTTTGCCTTTTCGCACAAAGCGCCGGGATGCCGTCGTTGCATCCGGCTGTATATAACGACGATGTTGAGGCCGCTGTGAAACTGGTGCACGCCGGGGCTGACGTGAAAGCTGCGAATCGCTACGGATTGACGCCGCTCTCCATCGCCTGCACCAATGGTAATGGCGCCATGGTGGAACTTCTGCTGAAGGCGGGGGCCGACCCAAACACCGTGCTCCCGGGCGGCGAGACCGTGCTGATGACTGCTTGGCGAACGGGCCGCGTGGAGGCTGTGAACGCGCTGATCGCACACGGCGCAAAGGTTAACGCGAAAGAGCCGAGAGGCGGACAGACGGCATTGATGTGGGCCGCCGCCGAAGGAAAACGTGCAGGCCGTTGAAGCGCTCCTCAAAGCCGGAGCCGAACTGCACGCGCAGCTCGATTCAGGCTACACTCCCCTCTTCTTCGCAGTTCGCGAAGGCCGGACCGGTGTAGTGCGTACCTTCTTGGAGGCGGGAGCCGACGTGAACGAGGTTCTCGAGGCGCACAAGTCCGGGGGGGGGCCGCGTCGTGCCCAGACCTGGAATCACTGCTCTGGTTCTGGCAGTGGCGAACGCCCACTTCGAACTGGCTTCCTACCTCCTGGATGCCGGTGCCGATCCGAACTCGGGCGGCGCTGGATACACGGCGCTGCACGTGATCTCGAACGTGCGTAAATCCGGTCTTGACGACAACGATCCGGCCCCGCAAGGCTCCGGGAATATGACGAGCCTGGAGTTGGTCCGAAAGCTGGTGCAGCGCGGCGCGGATATCAACGCCCGAATGACAAAACCGATTAAATTCGGCCTTACCGGCCTGAACACCATGGGCGCGACGCCCTTTCTGCTCGCGGCCAAGACGGCAGATGCGGAACTGATGCGGTTGCTCGCCTCACTGGGAGCGGATCCGGCAATACCGAATGCCGACAACAGCACGGCCCTCATGGCTGCCGCTGGCTTGGGCACACGGTCACCCGGTGAGGACGCGGGCACGGAGAGCGAGGTTGTGGAAGCCCTGCAGGTCGCGCTTGATCTGGGTGCCGATATTAACGCGGTGGACAACAATGGCGAGACCGCCATGCATGGCGCGGCCTATAAGAACTCGCCGAAGGCCGTGGAGTTCCTCGCGGCGAAGGGAGCGAAAGCTGAGATTTGGAACCGCAAAAACAAATCCGGCTGGACTCCGCTTACCATCGCCGAAGGTCACCGGTTCGGAAATTACAAGCCCTCACCCGTGACGGTAGCCGCGATTCATCGGGTGACGGGGAGTACTGCGTCCGCCGGAATCCAATAGCGAAGTCGGTCCGGATACACGATGCATGCGCGAGCCTGACGGACTTGCTCTGTTCGACGTAACCCTGCTTTAAATTCAAATCATCTCCCCCGACTCTCGAAGTTTGGCTATCGACCTTCTATTTCTTCACGAATTTCTTCACATTAGCCCCGTTCACCTCGCCAACGTAAATCGCTTCGTCGGAGTCAACGGTTACGGCCGTCGGATTGTTGAGCCCCTCAATCTTCTCCAGCACCTTGCCATCTCCTGTGCTGGCGATCAGCAGGCAGTTGTTCTCAGTGCCATCGACAACGTAGATCAGGTCCTTCCTGATAAACACGCCCCACGGCGTGCCGAAGTTCGTCCACTGATTCAGAAACTTACCGTCCTGGTCGAAAATCTGAATACGATTGTTCGAGCGATCTGCTACATAGACACGGCCCCCTGAATCGATCGCGATACTGTGAGGCACGTTGAACTGGCCGGGATCCGTCCCTTTGCCACCCCACCATTTGACGAACTTACCATCCCTCGAAAATTTTGCGACACGAGTGTTGGGGCCCTCACCGTCTGCAATGAAGATGTCGCCGCCGTTCGCCACCGCGATATCAGCCATACCGTTGAAGGTGTCCTGGGAAGTATTGTCGCCGGTGACGCCCTTCTTGCCGAGGGTCATCAGCAGCTTTCCGTCGGAGTTGAATTTGAATGCCTGCAT
>JAUZEU010000352.1 GCA_030838885.1 Bryobacterales bacterium
CCCAGCTTCGGCAACCTCGTTCCGCGCGACGTAGCCTCCAGGGCTGCAAAGGCCGTCTGCGATGAAGGCCGCGGCGTCGGCGAAACCGGTCTCGGCGTCTATCTCGATTTCGCGGAAGCCATCCAGCGCCTCGGCCGCGCGACCATCGAAGAGCGCTACGGCAACCTCTTCGAGATGTATGAGCGCATCACTGGCGAGAACCCCTACGTAACGCCCATGCGCATCTACCCCGCCATCCACTACACAATGGGCGGCCTCTGGGTGGACTATCAGCTGATGAGCACCATCCCCGGCCTCTTCGTGCTCGGCGAAGCCAACTTCTCTGACCACGGCGCGAACCGCCTCGGTGCCAGCGCCCTCATGCAGGGCCTTTCGGACGGCTACTTCATCATCCCGTACACGCTGGGTAACTATCTTGCTTCCAACAAGCTCACGAAGGTGGATACCAGCGCGCCGGAATTCCACGCCGTCACAAGCGAAGTCGAAGCAGGCATCAAACGACTGCTTTCTATTAAAGGCAACCGCACCGTTTCTTCCTTCCACCGTGAACTGGGCAAGATCATCTGGGACCATTGCGGTATGGCCCGCAACGCCGAAGGCCTCAAGAAGGCTATCGGCGATGTGCGCGGCCTGCGACGCGAATTCTGGTCCAACGTCAACGTGCCCGGCTCCGGAGCCGACCTCAACCAGCAACTTGAAAACGCCGGCCGCGTAGCGGATTTCTTTGAACTCGGCGAACTGATGTGCCTCGACGCGCTTCAACGCAATGAGAGCTGCGGTGGCCACTTCCGCGAAGAATTCCAAACCGAAGAAGGCGAAGCACTGCGTGACGACGAACACTATCAATACGTCGCCGCCTGGGAATACAAAGGCCCGGACGCCGCTCCTCAGCTGCACAAAGAGCCGCTTGAGTTCGAGTATGTCCACCCCGCCCAACGGAGTTATAAGTGAACCTTACTCTTCATGTCTGGAGGCAGCCCAACGCGGCCACACGCGGCCGGATGGAGCGCTATCAGGCGACCGATGTCAGCGCCGACATGTCATTCCTCGAAATGCTGGATGTGGTCAATGAAAAGCTGATCGCCGAAGGCAAACCGCCCATCGCCTTCGAGCACGATTGCCGCGAAGGCATTTGCGGTTCGTGCGGCTTCATGATCAACGGCGAAGCACACGGGCCCAAGGCCGGCACCACCGTGTGCCAGTTGCACATGCGGTCATTCAAGGATGGCGATGAACTCTATCTGGAACCGTGGCGTGCCAAGGCATTCCCGGTTCTGAAGGATTTGGTGGTGGACCGCGGCGCGCTCGACCGCATCATCGCCGCCAACGGCTACATCAGCGTCCGCACCGGCAGCGCGCCCGACGGCAATGCCTTACCAGTTCCGAAAACTGAGGCGGATCGGGCCATGGACGCGGCATCCTGCATCGCGTGCGGAGCCTGTGTAGCTGCGTGCCCCAACGCCTCGGCAGCTCTCTTTACAGGAGCCAAGATCTCCCACCTCAGCCTCCTGCCACAAGGCCAGGCCGAACGGAGCCGCCGCGCACTGCGTATGGTCGCCCAGTTTAACACGGAGCACTTCGGCAACTGCACCAACATCGGTGAGTGCGAAGCCGCCTGCCCCAAAGGCATCCGGCTCGAAGTCATCGCCCAAATGAACCACGACTACCTGAAAGCCAGTTGGAAAGACCGCGGCGCGCTGAAAAACGAATCGGCCTGATTGATGGACGGCGTGATCGACCCCACCACCGTCCACGTCCTCCTGGTAGTATTCATCGCAACCTTTATTCGATCCGCCTTCGGATTTGGTGAGGCACTTTTCGCGGTTCCCCTGCTGGCCTTGCGCCTTCCCCTCGCAATTGCCGCCCCGCTCGCGGTGCTTATATCCATCACCATCGCAGCCATCATCGTGGCTCAGGACTGGCGCAGGGTCCACCTGTCCAGTGCCGGCTGGCTCATGTTCACCACTCTCTTCGGCATCCCGCTGGGTCTCGAACTCCTGACCAGCAGCCACCAACAGGCAGCCCGGGTAACACTGGCCATTTTGATTATCGCTTTCTCCGCATACTCTCTGCTCGGTGCCAGACTGCCCGAACTCAAAACCGACAGATCGCTGTGGCTCCCGGTATGCGGTTTCACTGCAGGGGTTCTCGGAGGCGCCTACGGCATGAACGGTCCGCCTCTGGCGATCTACGGAGCCATGCGCCGCTGGTCCGCTCAGCACTTCCGCGCAACCTTGCAGGCCTACTTCCTCCCGGCCAGCATCCTGGGTATGGCCGGATACTGGCTTAAAGGTCTCTGGGTTCCCGCCGTCACCTACTATTACCTGATCTCGCTGCCCGCCGCCATCCCGGCCATTCTGCTCGGAAGACTGCTGAACCAAAGCCTGAGAGGGGATGCCTTCCTGAAATACGTCTACTCCGGCTTGGCCGTGAGCGGCGCCGCCCTGCTGATCCAGTCGATAACGGGATAGCAGACCTCGGAACCAGGACGAACTGGGACGCGCGGACCCCCGGCTGCGCCTGGCCTGGATCGTGAAACACCAGATCCTGTTGAGTATATATAGGCCTGAAGCACGTCATGGAGCGTAGGGAATTATCATAGGAAAGATGGCGCAAGTCCACATGACCGAAGCTGAGGTGTCGAGCGACTTTGCTGCGGTCCTGAAGAAAATCGGGCGTGGCGAGGAAACAGTCGTGGACGGTAACGGTCAACCGGTGGCGATCATCAAGCCGGCCCGGACGGAACCGCCAACCATTTCGGACTTGATCGAACGGGCCAGCCAACGCGAGGAACAACGTGGTTACACAGTCACGCTGGATGAGGATTACGCCACCGACATCGAACAAATCGTCCGCGAGCGGAAGCCGTGGACGCCTCGTTCATGGGAATAATTCTCGACACCAGTACGCTTGTGAGTGCCGAGCGGCGGAGGCACGGTGTGCGCGAGATCTTCGCGCAGATTCGTGAGAATCATGGCGAAATCTCGGTGGGCTTATCTGCGGTAACGGTAGTGGAACTTGCGCACGGTATAGAACGGGCAAAGGTCGACGTCCATCGCGAGCGTCGCCAGGCATTTTCTCGACGATTTAATCGCGGGACTTAACCGTTTACCCGGTTACGGCCGCAATCGCCGCACTTGCCGGAAAGATATCCGGTCAGCAAGCCGTCCGCGGAATCGTAATACCTTTCGAAGATCTGCTAATCGGAGTGACTGCGCTACATTACGGCTTTGACGTCCTGACTGATAACCCGCGGCACTTCAAAATGGTTCCGGACCTCAATGTGAATCGGGCTGTAACATAAATTCCTAAATCTCATAATGGCCGCCCGCTTAGGGCTGTTCGTCCGGTCAACCACTGTGCGGAGAATGCAAGATTCATTCTCCTCATCATCTGCGTCGAGTAAGTGCCCACTTGCGGCGAATCACCAGTTCCAATCTCTCCGGGAATGCGGAAGTGATACATTCACGAGTTGACCGAGTGGTTTTACTTGAAAATCGCGAACTCCTTGTGGGACCTTTTCTCCGTACCCTTTTGTTTGCAGGGGCGCTTTGTTGCGCTCCGGATGGAATTTACGTCGAACTGTGCGAAAATGACCCTGGACTTACCCGACGGGCGCGGAACGCTGCAGGCCATGTCCAATCGGACTAATCAGCTATGAAAATGACCGCACAGCGGCGGGCACTGGACAAGATCTATAAACGGCGGGATCGGTACGAAATACCAGATTGGCAACGAGGCGAGGTTTGGGATCCGGCGAAGAAGCAGCAGCTAATCGACAGCATTTTGCGGGGTTGGCGGCTTCCAAAATTCTATTTCGTTGCGACATCCGCGGAGGAGTTTGAAGTCGTAGATGGGCAGCAACGTCTGACCGCGATTTATGAAT